>JACDCK010000061.1 GCA_013817595.1 Pyrinomonadaceae bacterium
GAAGAGCCCGGTGCGAGAAAACCGCACGCCGGGATCTGTGCCGGGGCTATCGGGTAACCGGTAGTCCTACGGCGATGGCGTCACGGGTTCTTGAATGCTTATGGCATATAAAATGGCCGGAGTGGCACGTTTCACTGGGCCACTGAAACCGGCATGATAGAGTTTGCGGTGTTAAGCCGCGAGACACACTTCGATGTCGCTCTCGCGATAAGTAAGTTGCAAACACGGTTCGACCTTGGTTCAAGGGTTATCTCCTTCGCAATTGATCGCGAAAGAGTAAGCCGCCAAAACGCCAACACCGTGAAGTTTATTTCGGTAAGGCGCCTAACAAGTCATTTTAGAGTTAAGGAAGATTGATTGAGAAACTTTTCGTCATTATTGCTAACGATCTTACTGCCCTCACTCGTAGTCTCTCAGACGAAGGCTATTCCACAATCTCAACCTCTCGTCTTCACACACGTCACGGTGATTGATGCAACGGGCGCGCCACCCATGCCGGACATGACCGTAGTTATCACGGGTAACCGCATCACGAAAGTAGGCCGAAGCGGAGGAGTGATCATTCCGCGCGGCGCGCAGGTGGTGAATGCAACCGGAAAATATTTGATTCCCGGTCTGTGGGACATGCACGTGCATTTAAGTTGGACGAAGGCCAGCGCTCTGCCCGTGCTCGTTGCCAACGGAGTCACAGGCGTCCGCGATCTGGGCGGACGGCTCGGCGAAATAGACGAATGGCGCATAAAGATCGCTGAAGGGCTACTCACCGGCCCGCGGATCGTGCGCGCAGGCCCAATCTTGAACGGACAGAAGTTCAACGCTTTTCAGATGGTGTCGGGCAACCCGGACGAAACCCGCGGCGTAGTCCGTGCATTGAAAGAGGTTGGGGTTGATTTCATCAAAACTCACCGGCGCATGCCGAGGGAGTCCTATTTCGCGCTTATCGACGAAGCAAAGAAGCAAGGGCTGACACTCGTCGGTCACATCCCCATGACGGTCACTCCTGAAGAAGCATCGGACGCTGGGCAGGCGACCATAGAACATACGGAAACGCTATTTGAAGGAACTTTCGCCGCTGCCTTGAACGGTCGCAAATTGCCCGATGCGATTCGACAGTTTCGGGCCGAAGACGGTGAGAAGTTATTTGCTCGCTTCGTGAAGAACCATACGGTGGTAGACCCGACACTTATCGCTTTCCACTCCTACGTGGAAGCCTTTGATCCGTCTTCCGCTCCCGATCCTCGGAGCCGGTACGTCGCACTCTCGCTCAAGAAAGAGTGGCAGAAGCTGGCCAAGCCGATTTCTGCCGAAGAGCTCGCAGATTTGAAGGCGACATTCGCCGAATTACGCGAAGTGGTGCGGCAGATGAATCGGTCCGGCGTCACGCTTGTGGCCGGGAGCGACATAGCCGGTCCGCGGGTTCCGGGGTTTGGCCTGCACGACGAATTGCTTCTGCTTGTGGAGGCCGGGCTGACGCCGATGCAGGCACTTCAGGCGGCTACGTTGACGCCGGCAAGGGTCCTGAACAAAGGCGACGACCTGGGATCAATAGAAACCGGCAAGATTGCAGACCTCGTCCTGCTTGACGGAAATCCCCTCGATGATATCCGCAACACGCAGCGGATTCGCGTGGTGATTTTGAACGGCAAGCTGCTCGACAGGGCGGCACTTAACCGCTTACTTGCGGAGGCCGAGCGTGCTGCCCAACAGAGCTAAAGTAAGCAATCGACCTCAACCCGCGGTCTTACGCAGTCCCCTTTATGGTCTCCGCGACGATGAAGTCCACTACGTCTTCGAAGCGCCCGTCACGTGTGTACTCTTCGCGCTGACGGGCAGCCCCAGTGCCTCGATCTAAGACCTCGTGGATCTGCGCCGCGACTTCATCCCACTCGTCGTATTCTTCAAGTGAAGATCGTAGATAAGCCAGAAACTCTTCAACTAACTCGCCTGCCGGGATGGCGCGCCCCGCACGCACGTCAACCAGTTCCTCTTCCAGCCCGAAGCGCGCCGCCCTCCACTTGGCGGCGCGGAGGATTTCGGGGCGAACGTCTCGGAATTCATCACCCCGCAACGCTTCCGCCGCGCATGTTCGCGCCAGCGCGCGCGCGAGACCAGCTATCATCACCGCCTCGCCCACCGTCAGGCACACGTCCGTGACGCGGAACTCCACTGTCTCGAAACGCGCCGACGGTCGCACGTCCCAGTAAATCTTCGTCGCGTCGGAGATGCTCTTCGTGGCGACGAGGTCTGCGACAAGTTGGTCGTAATCGGCGCGCGAGGCGAAGACCTGCGGCGTACCCGTCATCGGCCAGCGCCGCCACATTGCTGTGCGAAAACTCGCGTAGCCCGTGTCCACTCCGAGCCAGAAAGGTGAATTCGCGGCCAGCGCAAGCAACGGTGCGAGCCACAGGCGCGAACGGTTCATCACCTGAATGGCCGTCTCGCGATCGTTGATGCCGACGTGCACGTGGCAACCGAAGATCAGTTGTTCTCGCGCGAGTTGTCTGTAATCAGCCGCGATGTCGAGGTAGCGGTCTTTCGGCGTCAGCGTTTGATCGTCCCAATGGGAGAACGGGTGTGTGCCCGCCGCAGCGATACGGCTCCCCTCCTGCTCGGCGGCGCTGATTACTTCGCGTCGCAGGCGTGTGAGTTCGGCGCGCACGTCCGTTAGCGAGCGGCAGATGGGCGTTCCGATCTCGATCTGCGAAAGGTATAACTCGGGCGTTACCTGGTCGCCGACCGCCTCACGCGCCTTGGACAAAATACGCTTCCCGCGCGAGCGCAGCTCGCGCGTGTCGGGATGGACGATCTGATATTCTTCTTCAACACCGATTGTGAAATCTTCTTCGACTGACATTTATGACCACTCCCGTGCATTTGCTCCGCGCCTTCCTAAACTCCGACAGACCGAAACGCTGGCATTCCGAGGACTGTCTCATAAGCCTTGCCTCTAGACCGACAGCATACACTGAAACAACAAGTGAAGGATTTTGGATCATAGAAACAGCCAAGATTGCTGACCTTGTCCCGCTAGGGAAATTCGAGCATGCCCCTTCACGACAACTGCCGGCCCCGTGCAGCAGTTGGCGCGCAGCGGGTGTTCCGAGCAGGCTGAGCTCTGTCTTATCCTTTGGCCGTCCTGCTCGACGGACCGTTGGACTCGAAAGTTCTCTTCCGAATTGTAAGCTTCCATACGCGAGCGCAAAGTGGAAACAAAAATTGGTCCCCCGGGGGGATAACCAGCCGGCAGGTAACAAAGATATGCGGTCTTCTGCAAAGCCGCAAATCTTTCCTTGTTCCGGCGTGATCATTGCTGTTGGCTAAGAAAAAGTAGAACAAGCGGAAGCGTTTGCCTCCTAACTTGCGGTTAATGCACACTACGAATATGGACAAACTTTTTCAAATCGACTGGAATGCGGTATTCGTTCCTACCGTATCCTTGCTCGAAATAATCCTCCGGGGGACTTTAATTTACCTCCTGCTCTTTGCGGTGTTGCGCTTACTGAGACGGGAAGCCGGAGGTTTAGGTATTGCCGACGTGCTGGTAATCGTGCTCATCGCCGACGCTTCGCAGAACGCCATGGCTAGTGATTACAAATCGATTACTGAGGGCGGCATTCTAGTAGCCACAATTGTCTTTTGGGACTACGCGCTGGATTTTTTGGCTTACCACTTTCCGCGTTTTCAACGCTTAGTTCGCCCGACGCCACTGCCGCTGATCAAAGATGGCCGAATGCTGCGCAAGAACATGAGGCAGGAAATGATCACGGAGGAAGAACTGCTTGGTCAGTTACGCCAGCAGGGTGTTGAAGACATTACTGGCGTCAAAAAGAGTTATCTCGAAGGTGACGGACGCATCAGCGTAATAGCAGGCAAAACAAAAGCCGGTGGCCAGAGCCAAAAGAAGATGGTCTGATTGGAGCGATCGTCCAAAATCTTCGAGCGCTCGAGGTCAATGGTGGTGACTGTTTTTCTCAAGGAGAAGGGATCAAAGGAATCGAAGCCAGTCGATACTTCACACGAGGAGACCGGAATAGTTTAAACCTCACTCCGCGGCGTCTTTACTCCGCGCGTCATTGGCTCATACTTGTATGTCTATGCCACAGTCGGTTAGATGGGCTTTGGTTCCTAGAGCGTTTCTCGGATACGCTTTGGCAAGATCCGGTAAACATGCAGAAGCGCGTGCAGTGCTTGAAGATTTATTGAAATTATCCACCGAGCGTTACGTTTCACCCTACAGCATCGCGCTGATTTACAACGGCTTGGTCGAGCGCGACAAAACGCTGCCTGGCTGGAGCGCGGTTAAAGAGAGCGATCTCCGCTAATGACTTTTCTGAAAGTAGAACCGAAGTGGAATAAAGACAACTTGACTAACGATGCGGTTGTCGGCAGGCCGCTCAAGTGGCGTTCGGCGGCGGCTTGAATTCAAAGACAGATGATCGAACAGTCAATCTCCCATTACCACATCGTCAAAAAGCTCGGCGCGGGCGGCATGGGCGAAGTTTATCTGGCTGAAGACACACAACTCGGTCGCCGCGTAGCTCTGAAATTCCTGCCTGCGGACGTTGCTTCCGATGAAGGGCCTATGCGGCGCTTCATCCAGGAAGCCAGGGCCGCCTCCGCGCTTAATCATCCGAACATACTCACTGTTTATGAATTCGGAGAGGCGGAGTCCATCTATTTCATTGCGACGGAGTTCATCGACGGCGTGACGCTGCGCAAGCGCATGCAGCGTGAGCCGATGAAGGTGAGCCTCGCGCTCGATGTCGCGGTGCAAACGACAGAAGCTCTGGCGGCAGCGCATGGGGCTGATATCGTACATCGCGACATTAAACCTGAGAACATTATGCTGCGCGCGGACGGCTACATTAAAGTGTTGGACTTCGGGCTGGCGAAGCTGACGGAGCGGCGAGCCGCTCAGGCAGATGCGCCGACGCTGATGATGACGGATGCGGGCGTGGTGATGGGCACGGCCAAATACATGTCGCCGGAGCAGGCGCGAGGACTTCCCGTTGATGCGCGTACCGACATCTGGAGCGTGGGCGTCGTGATTTACGAAATGGTGACTAGCGCTCGGTCTAGCAGTCGCTGGCTACCTCTTTCGAGGTCGCTTCTTTTCCCAAGAAGCGCCGCAAACTTCCGCCGGACAAATCACGCTGGCCGTGTTGCCTTTTCGCATCTTGAACAAAGAGGCGGAAAACATAAGCTTTCTCAGTCTCGGCTTTCCCGACGCGATGATCACTCGCCTTGCTAATGTCCGGCAGATTCGCCTGCGCCAGACTAGCGCCATCTTGCGCTATGAGAATCAGAATGTGGACGCACAAGAAGCCGGGCGCGCTCTTTCCAGCGATTATGTTGTGATGGGAACGGTGCAGAAAGTGGAGGAGCGTTTGCGCGTCAGCGTGCAACTGCTGCGAGCGAGCGATGGAGCGCTAATCTGGGGCAAGCCTTATGATGAGCCGCGCGCAAGCCTCTTAGATTTGCAAGATTCTATCGCCGAACGAAAGCCGAGGAGTCGCTGCACGCTGTCATCGCAGGGGGTTACATGGATCATCATGCAGCTTACAGTGTGGGCGCGGCTTACGCGCAACTCGGTCAGCGCAGTGAGGCATTGCTGTGGTTACGTAAGGCCGCAGATACAGGCTTTCCATGTTATCCCTGGTATGCGCGTGATCCGCTCTTGCAGCCGCTAGGGGGCGACCTGGAGTTCCAGCGTTTTATGGCGGGGTTACAGAAATCCTGGGAATCGGCAAAAGATCGGTATACGCCTCAAACGGAACAGAATTCATAAGGTATCGTGACTGAGCTTGAATGCATTCGCTGTGCGCGGCTGAAGCGGAAGGACAGTTTTCGTAAATCTTAGTGAATGAAACTTAAGAGGTGATTTGTGAAATTCTATGCCCTGGTTCTCTGCACACTCTTAATCGCTCTTTCTGCACACCCTGTTTCGTCACAAGAGATCTCGAAAGAGTTGATAACTTCAAAGGAAAAGAAGCGAGCTTACTACCTATTCGTACCCGAAAAACTTAGTCCGGCGACACCGTCACCATTGATCGTGTTGCTGCATGGTTCTGGACGCAATGGTATCTCACTCGTCGAAAAGTGGAAGGATCTGGCAAAGAAAGAAAAGGTCATCGTTGTGGGGCCCGACGCTTTGGACTCACAGGGATGGAACATACCTGGGGACGGACCCGATTTTGTTCACGAACTCATTGAGGCGCTTAAAGCCCGATATCCTGTTAATGCGCGCCGAGTATATCTGTTCGGGCACTCGGCGGGGGCCGGACAGGCCCTTTACCTCTCGCTGCTTGAGTCTGAGTATTTTGCCGCCACAGCGGTCCATGCCGGAGCTCTGCACGGTTCCCAGGACACTCAACTCATTGAGCGAGCAAAGCGCAAGATCCCGATCGCTATTTTCGTAGGGACGAATGACAGTTTCTTTCCATTGCCCATAGTCCGAGCCACGCGTGATGCCCTGAACGCGAAAGGCTTCAACTCAGAACTCACGGAAATAAAAGGCCACACGCATTGGTATTATGACCGAGCGCCTGAGATCAATCGAAGCGCCTGGGAGTTCTTAAAGAGATATGAACTCACCGGGGAGCCGCTCTACCAGGAATACCAGTTCAATAGGTAATGCGAAAACCAGCACCTCTAACGAGCTTTTTGCATTACTGCTGGATCCGCAGCTTTCTGATCGACAACTTCGCCGCACGAACCCAATGGACGCTATACACAACGTCGGAGGGGAGTTACACATGGACCTGGCTTTGGAAAGAACCCGAGTGCTTCAGCGCGATGCCGAGTGGGCAGCCGCAGCTTCCGAAGGACACGACCTTGAACGCGTTCTTTCGTTCTGGACCGATGATGCAGTGCTGCTGGCGCCTGGTCTCGCGGCCATGGTTGGCAAGGATGCGCTCCGCCAATACGTACAAGGCAGCATGGAAATCCCCGGGTTCAGGATCACCTGGAGATCGACGGACGTGACCTTCTCACCTGATGGAAACCTCGCGTACATGTTCGGCCGCAATGCCGTCACCGTGAACACCCCGAACGGTACGCCCAACACTACCGAGGGCCGCGCAGTCACTATCTGGCGTCGAGAAGTCGATGGCGAATGGCGCTGTGCCGTGGATATCTGGAATGCGGAGTCGGCAAGCTAACGCCGGTGGCCCGGCGCGTCGCTTGTACAATTGGAGAACGTGGCGGGGCCACGGTGGATAATTGGAAGCGCGATCTGGGGCGTCGATTGAAGATAAAGACTTGGGATGTGCAAAAATAGGCCGAGAGCTTTCGGAGGCGCAAAGATGAGAATAGTGAAAGTAATTCCTCTCCTGCTGTTGGTTGCGACTGCATCAGTTACGGCGCAACAGGAGGTTCACCCGATCAGAAACTTCATTCGAATCAACGACCAGTTCTGTACCGGCGCTCAACCAAGACTCGAGCATTTGGAGCGGTTGAAAGCGGAGGGCGTTAAAGCGATTATTAATCTACGGCCACCGAGCGAACACCGCGCCGCCGAAGAAGAAGCGAAGGCGAAAGAATTGGGTCTGCGCTACTTCAATATTCCGGTCGTCTTTGGTGAGCCTAAAGAGGACCAGGCTACAGAGTTCTTGAAGATCACTGACGACCCGAAGAACCGCCCCGCCTTCATTCACTGCGCCGCGTCCATACGCGTCGGAGCCTTTTGGATGATCCGCAGGGTGTTGCGGGACGGTTGGAAGCTGGAGGCGGCCGAAGAGGAGGCGAAGAAGATCGGGCTGCGCGAAAACCCACATTTGAACGAATTCGCTCGCAAGTACATCGAGAAACATCGGAAGAATACCAATCATTAACGGGCGTTCCCCCCCTTAACGATTTCTGTAACCCGGTTAGGCTGTTTTGCATCTTCTTCCACGAGTACCAAACTTCGTATACATCGCCTGTGATCGTGCGTCGCCGGACGATCGGGTGTGGATGAAACGCACTCTCATGAATATATTAAACCTAAATGAAAACTCTTTCTCTCGGGCGTACACTGCGAAACTTCCGGCCACTGTTGCTGCTGAGCTTGTTGGCGGTCACCGGCGTTTTCTTAGCTACGAGGCTGCCAGCGCAATCCGGAGCTGAGGCGCAATCCAAAGGCGTGAAAGCCCTGGTGGGCGGAACGCTCATTGATGGCTTTGGCAGCAAGCCGATTCGCAACAGCGTCGTCATCATTGACGGAGAACGGATCAAAGCCGTAGGCCAGGTTGGTCTGCTGGCGATCCCATCAGGCGCTGAAATCATTTCCACCGAAGGCATGACAGTTTTGCCGGGCCTGTGGGACATGCACGTCCACCTGATGATCAACGGCCACAGCGATTATGCCCACTGGGACAAGACCTATCCGCCGCAGATGGAATCCGTCATCATGCCATCTTCCGCCAGGCAACTGCTTCTCGCCGGGGTGACCAGTGCTCGCGATCTGGGAGCACCACTGAGGCCGATCCTGGCGGTTCGCGATCGGATTAAGAAAGGCGAGATTCCCGGACCAACACTCTACGTGTCCGGACCATTTATTCAGCACGAACCATATCCGAGCACCGAGTATGTTCGTTGGGGCGTGAAAGGGGCGGACGATGCGCGCGCCAAGGTGCGCACCCTGGCCGAAGCCGGAGTCGATCTGATCAAACTAATCGATCAGGATCAGATGACTATGGATGAGCTTCAGGCGGTTGTGGACGAGGCACACAAGCACAAGCTCACTGTCGTCGCCCATTCCCATCGTCCTGAGGAAGTCCGTCGTGGGCTGCAAGTAGGAGTGGATTGCTTCGAGCATACCGGCCTGGCGACGGCGCCTGAATATCCACCGGACGTTATCGCCATGATTCGAGAGCGCACGGCGAAGATGAGCCTTGGTCCCTTGTTTTGGACGCCAACAGTTCAGGGACTGCTTAATTACGAAAACGTACGAGACAATCCGGAACAACTTGATGATCCATCGTGGCAATTGGGTCTGCCCGCGTCGATCATTGCGGACATCAAAGCTTCGCTCCGAAATCCTGACCGCCTTGGTTACTACCAGATCACTCCCGCCCGCCGGCCTACATTGAACCGGAAAATTCAGCAACTTTCTGAGTCAGGCGTCGTGCTTTTGATTGGAACCGACAGCGGTACCCCAATGAACTTTCACAGTCAGACCACTTGGCGGGAACTTGATGCCTGGGTCAATGAATTCAAGATTGAGCCCATGGTCGCGATTCGTGCGGCGACCTACTGGCCATCAGTGATGATGAGAGTCTCGGATCAGGTTGGAACGGTCAGTGAAGGGAAATATGCGGACATCATTGCCGTGCGCGGCGATGTGCTGCGGCATATGAATCTGCTGCAGGATGTCGATATCGTGATCAAGCATGGCAGCCGATATAAGTAACCAGGCTGTTCGCCATGAGCCTACACATGCTACTGCCAACTCGCGGCTTATATGAGTTGGGAATTCAAAGGAGCAGAAATCCATGAGCGGGACTACCCCCGAAAATGAGCTTGGTTATGTAGTTATAGTGAGATGTGGTGGGACGCTGTAGGGATTCTCAAGAGTCTGAAGGGCTGAAGCGCAGTGTGTGTGGACGCCTGGAGCTTGAATCTATGGACAATGCAGGAAACCGATCGGCGGATTTCGCTGCTGTTCCGTCACTCGGACGCTCTTTGCTGACGGGCAGTCTTGGATTCTGTTTCGTGAGTTTGTGTGTTTTCGTCACAGTCGCCTTCGCCGAAAGGTGGATGTACAAGCATCTCGGATTGTTCGGCGCCTATCTCGCCTGGACCGTTCTCTTTATCCTGTTGGGTGGTGGAGTGCTGGCCCCGTTAGTTGTCCGCCGCTGGCAGACGCCGAGATTCTACCTGCTCTTCGCTGCGGCTTTCTTCGCGTACGCCGCCGGTTGGGTCGGCGCGTATTTCGTCTTACGTGGCGTCGCGGGCGAATGGATCGGCTCGCTCGCGGGGTCTCTCCTGATGGGCTTAGTCCTCGCCGCTGGGTTCGGCGTGGCACGCTCCGCATTGAACTTGTCGGCCATGCTGTTCGTAGCAAACTCACTCGGGTACTTTCTCGGCTCGGCGGTTAACGATTCCATCGGAGGGAAAGCTGGAATGCTTCTATGGGGGTTGATGTACGGTCTGTGCCTGGGGGCCGGACTCGGGGCGGTCCTACACTTCGCTCAGGCCCGCGGCGCACGAAAAGGTTAACGCCGAAGGCGGAAATAGTCGAGTTGTTGATGGGCGCAATCGAATCTTAACCAAAGCCACGATCTGGCGGACCCCTCGCGGGTACGCCGCTGTTTGAAGCATAGCGTTTGACAGTTTCATGTTGACTTTATTCCAAAGGTGAAATAAAGGTTAACTTACATTTTACCTCCTCGCATGACTCTATCCGTTTGGCAAAGGAGGATCCCCATGAGCACAAACAGAACCGATAGTTCCCGCACATTCGTGCTGGTTCACTCCGCCTGGTTGGGAAGTTGGGCCTGGGAGCCTGTCGCTTCAATTCTCGAGAAGGAAGGGCACAAGATCATCGCACCGGATTTGCCCGCCCATGGCAAGGACAAGACACCGCCTTCTGAGGTCACGCTTGATTCTTACGTCAAGACGGTAACGGACGTTCTTGACTCACAGCCAGAGCCGGTGATCCTTGTTGGTCACAGCATTGGAGGCATTATCATCAGCCAGGCTGCCGAGAACCGTCCGGACAAAGTCAGGTCACTGGTCTACATTTGCGCGTTTCTGCTGCCGAGCGGCGGGTCTTTCATGAAGGCAACTGCCGGAGTCAAAGGGTCCATGGTTCTCGACAACCTGGTAATGGGCGACGACCAAACCTCTGTCATGATCAAGGAAGAGGTGATGCGGGAAGCCTTTGCCCATGACGTTCCCGCTGAGGCTTTCTCAAGTGTCCGGCCTCGGATCGTGCCTGAGCCGACGGCTCCCCTTGGGGGGACGATATCTGTCACGGAGGAAAGGTGGGGGCGGATCCCACGCTATTACGTTGAGTGCACTGCGGACAACGCCATCCCTCCCGATGTGCAGAGGGCGATGTATACGGCTATACCGGTCAGCAAGGTGTTTTCGATGAAGACGAGTCACGCACCGAACTTCTCAGCACCCGAAGAGTTGGCTGGATATTTACAAATCGTAGCGACAGGGGAGAAGCAAGCGGCTACCCCGTGAGGCACTCAGTCACAGCTGGCATTGTTGGCTGTCGGATACCATTCGTCTGCAGCCGAGGCATAACTGGGAAAGGCCTACTTCAACACATTCACGATCAACTGCGAACGATATGGCCCAGACCTGTAAATGCGTTGTGTCGCAATCTGGAAGTCAGCCTCAGTGGCTTTGTAAATATCCACGAACTTTTGCGGATTGCGATCTACCAGCGGGAACCAGGTGCTTTGAATCTGCACCATTACCTTATGGCCCCTGAGGAATGAGTGGTTCACGTCGGGCATGGTGAATTCGACCCTCGTGACCTTGTTAGAAATCATGGCCTCGGGTTTTTCAAAACTGTTTCTGAATCGCGCTCGCATCGGCTCACCCCTAATCAACATTTGGTAGCCACCCATTTTCACACCTGTGGGGTTAGGCTCAAGGTCTGGAGCGTCGTTGGGGAACACGTCGATCACTTTCACAACGTAATCTGAATCTGTTCCAGACGTTGAAACATAAAGCGTGGCGGTGATTGGTCCAGCTACGGTCACGTTCTGTTGCAGCACTGGGGTTTCGTAAACCACTGGTTCGAACCGGTTTCGAAAACCAAAGCCTCCGGCAGCTTGCGATCACACTTGTCTTTGAGAAAGCAGTTAAAGAAAGGCAGTTCGACATTCTCGCGGTAATAGAGTGAAGTCTTGGACCCGAACGTAACGTTTCCCAGGAAGTCGCCATCACTGCGGGCCCAACCTCCGTGGAACCATGGGCCCATCACCAAAGTGCTGCTAGCGCCGGGATTTGTTTGTTCGATTGACTTGTAGGTGTTGAGCGCACCGAAGAGGTTTTCCGCGTCGAACCAGCCTCCCACGGTCATCACGGCGGGCTTGATATTCTTCAAGTGAGGACGGATATTGCGCGCTTTCCAAAACTCATCATAGTTCGGATGATTCATCACCTCGGTCCAAAACG
>JACDCK010000259.1 GCA_013817595.1 Pyrinomonadaceae bacterium
ACCCTAACCTGGGCCGGATGGCCCAGGCTTTCACATTTCGCGCCTTTGGCGCTGAGACCAGGAGTTTTCACACAGTAAGTCATGAATCCCGATTCGCGACCGCGAATGAAAATAGAACGAGAGCAGTCAATCTGATTCGACTAACTTTCTATTTTCATAAGAGCCTTTTCCGCTTGACGCGGTTCTGTAATTGAGTGGCGCCATTAAGCAACATCATGGTGCGAAACAACAAACCGAAACCATCTGTCTGGATCGCGACCGCTCAACAGATCATAAGGTCAGTCGTTGTAAAGGAATTTTTGAGACACTACACTAGCATAGATGCAGGTGCACTGAGAGAGAAGGTCGTATAAATACCTTCGGCCTTTTCGGAGGCGTAAACGCGCGCGTCATGCCGCTGTTGACCAGGTTATCGCGTTCCGCTTGCGATAGAGGATTGCCGGCATTCATATTCAGGTTGTCAACAAATTGAGCCGTCGTCATCGTTGATGGAAATGTCATCGTGAAGCGCGAGCGCTGTACGAACTCTGCCGTGAATGCTTGCTTGTTGTTTTCCAGCACCGTTTCCCAACCGGTCTGCCCTACTACTACTCCGTTACCGATCCGCTGTGTGTCGGGCAGGAAATCGTTAGACCTGACGATTGGCACCGGGAGCTGATGTGCGCCGCCAATAGTCGATGTGCCGTTGGCATCGCCGTAAGCAGCTTTGTAGAGCCGCTCCACGAGATAGCCCGTCTGCTGGAACTCGATCGAGAGGAAGTAGGCGGCCGACACGTTGACCCGCCTGACCTCGATGCACCCGGCATCCGTCCCACAACTCGTGATCTGTGCTGTCCAGAAGTCTAGTCCTGCCTGGTCTGGCACACGATTGAGGAAGTCCAGGTAATGCTGACGGACGAAGAATCCTGGGTTATCTATCGGGTTAGTTGTTGGCTGACCACCCGTCACAGTGGCTGTCAGTGTGAAGCTGGCCGCACCCGGGCCGAAGTTAGCGACCGCAATGAAATACGTCCCCGGCTGAAGCGCTGGAGAGCTTGATGGAGTAATGGTGATTGACTCATTGCCGGTGAGAGATTCTGATTTGAAATCAGCCACGACGGCTCCCCCTGAAACGGTGATTCTTTGACGATGTATCAGTAATCTTAGTTACGAAAGCGTTGAAGTCATTGTCGCCGGGCCAGGTCTGCAAGGGATTCACCGTGGGAAAGACGCCGAGGAAGGTCCTACCCGTCACATAGGCATTCCCGTTGGCGTCTGCGGCGACACCAAATCCCTCATCCGTGCGCAGCCCGCCCAGGTAAGTGGAATAGATGGGACTGCCGCTCGCGTTGAATTTGGTCACGAAAGCGTTGAAGTCATTATCGCCGGGCCATCGCATGACCGGATTCACCGTCGGGAAGGTGTCGAGGAAGGTTCTGCCCGTGACATAAGCATTGCCGGCAGCATCCACAGCGATGCTGTAACCTTCGTCCGTGCGCAGGCCGCCGAGATAAGTGGAATAAGCCAACGCACTACCCGCTGCATTGATTTTGGTTACGAAGGCATTGAAGTCATTGTCGCCGGGCCAGGTTCGAAAGGCATTCGCTGTCGGGAAGTCCTGGGAGAAGGTAAAGCCCGTGACATAGGCACTGCCCGCTGTATCCACGGCGATGCCGCAACCGCAGTCACTGCGTAAGCCGCCAAGATAGGTGGAATAGATGGGGGTGCCGCTGGGGTTGAATTTGGTCACGAAAGCGTTGAAGTCATTATCACCGGGCCAGGTCTGCAAGGGATTCACCGTGGGAAAGACGCCGATAAAAGTTCTGCCCGTGACATAAGCATTATCGGCAGCATCCACGGCGATGCCATAACCTTCGTCTGTACGCAGTCCGCCAAGATAAGTGGAATAAACCAACGCATTGCCCGCTGCATTGAGCTTGGTCACGAAAGCGTTGAAGTCATTGTCGCCGGGCCATGTCTGCGAGGCATTCACGGTTGGGAAGTCTTGTGAGAAAGTTCTTCCGGTCACATAAGCATTGCCCGCTGTGTTCACCGCGATCCCAAAGGCTGCTTCGGGGCAAATCGGAGCAACCAAAACGGTGCCGGGAGTATACCACCACCCCGAACCGGAGCACGGTCATGTTGCCGAAGGGGGTACTGGTGCAGTGTGAAGCCGGAAGTTCAGAGTTCATCTATGAAGCGGTCGTCGGTGTCAAGAAGTTTCAAAGGGTAGACTCCGCCCTGGCGCCGATGCGCCTGCTTTGTGGTCTTGTTCACCAAAGGTTGGTTACCGATTTGTCAGTCCGGTCGAGAAACACTGGAGTCAACCGGAAACCACGATCGAAACTCCTGAAGTAACGTCCGTAGCTGTTGAAATCGAGGAGGAGAGCAACAATCATCGCCAACTAAGCCCAGCCGTCCCGCTAGCCTTGCCTCCGACGGCGCGACCCCGCACTACCACGCGCCAAGCAGCGCTGATTGGGGTTGCAGTCGTCCTTGTGGCCGCAATGTTCTATCTGGTTCCGTACCTTCGTCACAAGCTCGCCGGATACACAAACCCGATCGCGGACGTGTCGTTGCGGCAAGTACCGGGCAAGAAGACCGTAGCGGTAATGTATTTTGACAACCAGTCAGGAAGCAGCGACCTGGATTGGCGCTGCGCGAAGGACTGGCCGATATGATATCACCGACCTGTCGCGTTCGGAGAAACTCAGCCTTCTCAGCCGGCAGCAACTTCACCTGCTGCTGGAAAGAATTGGACATAACGAGAATGAGAGAATTCGTCTGGATGAAGCGCTCGATGTCGTGCGCAGAAGCCAGGCGAGGATAGTTGTTCTCGGCAGCTTCGCGCGACTCGGTGAGCAGATCCGCATCGATGTGCATGTCCATGATGTGCAAGATGGGCAGTTGCTCGCGGCAGAGCGTCTGGTCGTGGCGCGGCCTGCTGAGATCCTCACCCAAGTAGACCTGCTGTCTCTCAAACTTGCGTCGCACCTGGGAGCATTGCCTGCTGAGCCGGAACGAAAACTGGCGCTGGCCCCCGCAGGAGCTTCGTAAAAACGCTCGGGTCCGGAGCCAGCGAAATGATCGCGCCGGAGAGGTCGCGGTTCGGCCAGCCATCCAGCCGGTGACCGATGCCGGGCGCGAAAGCGTCGTCAACCGTTGAGTGGCAGAGGGCGCAACTAAGGCCCACCGACTTCAGACTGCCATTCTGGTTGAAGGTTCCTTTCACGCCCAAGACTGCGTCGAGTTTAATCAAGGCTAGCGTGGTAGCCGGATCGTCTAAGTTGACCTCGCCTTTTTTAACTCAGCATTCCTCCCCTTATCTAGGTGATGAATCAGCCGTAACATTTCACCGCCGAGCGCAAGAAAAGAAGTCCGCTGTCCGATTGAAACATTTTTCTTCTCGCTGCACATTGGAGTGTGAGTCGGGTAGAAGATTCACGAATTAGCAAACTTTCAACTTTGAATCTAGCGGAGGAACTGAAGAAATGTTGAGCAAACAAACGTTAAAGGCAATCAAATCCAAACTGTGCTGCGCGACCATCGCTCTGCTGACCAACTGCTGGGTGGAGTTTGCAGCCCAGCAAGCAGGTGTCTACACGATCAAGGCGGTCAATCGTGGCGCGGTGTATAACGACTAGGCCAAACTACGAGCACTTGGACCACAGCCGACGTTCATTGGGAGACCTTCACAAGGGAGGTAGAACGAGCATACTAGGGTCGCTAACCTCGCTCTGGCGAGTCTTCCGTTA
>JACDCK010000062.1 GCA_013817595.1 Pyrinomonadaceae bacterium
CAGTGGATCCTCTTAATGAAATTTCAGACCTGGCAGCGGAATTTGATCTTTGGTTCCACATCGATGGGGCTTACGGTGCGCCCGCGATTCTTGACGAACGGAAGCGATGGCTCTTCGCCGGGCTCAATCGCGCTGACTCTGTATCGCTCGACGCACATAAGTGGTTATATGTTCCTGTCGACGCCGGCTGCCTGCTGTTTCGCAATCACGCTGCTGCTCGTGCGGCCTTCGCCTCTGGTGAGGCCGACTACATCAAGGTTCTCGAGCAGCCCGATACGGACGAGGCCTTCGCCTTCTGGGATTACGGAATAGAGTTGTCGCGCCGATTCCGGGCGCTGAAGATTTGGTTGACCTTCCGCTACTACGGCTTAACTCGTATAGCCGCGGCGATCAGCGAAGACAATTCACTGGCCGAATACCTGGGGCGATGTGTTGACGAGGCGGACGACTTTGAGTTGTTGGCGCCGGTGGAGTTGAGTATCTGTTGCTTTCGTTACGTGCCCAGAGGGTCGAAGGCCAGCCTGGCGTCGGCGTCGGTAGTGGAGCGAGCGCGGATCGACGGGGAACTCGATCAACTAAACACTCGGCTGATGCTCGCAGTGCAACGAGGCGGCCAGGCTTATCTGTCCAATGCGACCCTTCGCGGCGGGTTTGCGCTGCGAGCCTGCATCACAAACTTCCGTACGACTCAGGCGGACATCGACAAGACGCTAGAGATCATTCGTGAAGCGGCGCGCCGAGAAACGGGTTAGTCGCAAGCACACGATCCACGAAACTACACCAACCAACATTCTGAGATCTGAAATTTGAGATCTCAGATCTCAAAGTGTTTGTGTGTGGCAATTCGGGGATCGGGTGACCCAGGTTGAACTAATGACGGGAACACTTCAATCACAGACTTACGGCGACGAACTCCGCGTGGCGCTCGATCTCGCGCGCGAGGCCGGCGCCGCCATCCTCCAGTTCTATGAAGGCCCGCTTCAGATTGAACAGAAGAGCGGGTTTGATGATCGGGAGCCGGTGACTCAGGCTGACCTAGTTGCAAACGAGTTAATCGTTAGAGCGCTGCGGAAAGAGTATCCCAATGATGGCATTCTTGCTGAAGAATCGGTGGACACTGCACACCGCCTCGACAAACGAAGAGTCTGGATGATTGATCCTCTCGACGGCACGAATGGGTTCATCGACGGCAATGGAGACTTCGCGGTGCAAATTGGCTTGGCTCAAGACGGACAATGTGTGCTGGGCGTTGTCCATCAGCCCTTAACGGGCGTGCTCTATCACGCCGTCCGTGGACAAGGGACCTGGATCCTGCGGCCCGAGCTGAAATCAGAGCGAGCGGTAGTGTCCGTTCAGAAAGAGCTATCGCTCATGCGGTTGGCCGCAAGCCGGTCTCACCGCAGTCCGCGGATGGACAAAGTGGTCAAAGCTTTTAGGGTTCGGGAGGAAATCCGGCGCGGCTCGGTAGGGATCAAGGTCGGTCTGATCGTCGAACAACAGTGCGACCTCTACGTGCATCTCTCCGCGCGCACGAAGCAGTGGGACACGTGTGCGCCGGAAATAATCCTGACCGAGGCAGGCGGGCGGCTCACGGATCTCTTTGGCCGGCCGCTCAAATACAACTCACCCGAAGTGCAAAACCGCAACGGGATCATTGCGAGCAACGGCGTAGCCCACGACCGGATTGTCGACACGCTTGCCCCGCTGCTCGCGGATTTTGGGCGTTTACCGATTTAGCTGATTGCGAAAAGCAAAATTTTGTCTTAACTGAAGGGACGGGCTGAGTTGTTATCGGTTCCAGCCCCCTCGCTCGAGATTCGCAGCCACTCAACCTTGAATTGACATTTCAGTCCCAGCAAATTTGCAGGTTGGGAAGGGGGCAAAGCGGAGCGCGCCCCTTCCTCACCTGCAAATTACCGTAGGCCCTTTTTCGGGTTGTCACACAGCCAGCAGCGACCGCACTCGAGCACACTACCGCTCGAGTTTCCAACCCCGCCAACTTGAATGGGCGCGCGCGTTGCGCCATTATGCACTAACGGTTACACGTAATGGCAAATGTTCTGAAGCGACTGCCGCAAAACGTTAGCGGCGATTTCTATGTCGATGCTTCCTGTATCGACTGTGACACGTGCAGCCAACTAGCACCCACCGTATTTCGCGACCACGGCGAACAGTGTAGCGTCTACCATCAACCGCAAACAGATGAGGAAACTCGCCTGGCGCTGATGGCCCTGGTCGCATGTCCGACCGGGTCAATTGGAGCCACAGAAAAACACGACGTGCATATCGGCATCGACGCCTTCCCGCTGTTGATTGCCGACAACGTCTATTTCTGTGGCTTTACTTCTGAGTCGAGCTTCGGTGGATGGAGCTACTTGATTGTGCAGTCGCACAAGGATGGCGGCAATGTGATGATCGATTCGCCCCGCTTCGCCAGCCAACTCGTTAAGAGAGTCGCAGCGCTGGGCGGAATCGATCGCATGCTGTTAACCCATCGCGATGATGTTGCCGACCACGAGTTGTTTGCCGGGAAATTTGGTTGCCAGCGGATCATGCATGCCGCAGATGGTGCGCGCAGGCTGGGACTCGAACGAATTATCGAGGGTGAAGAAGAACTGAGGCTGGACGACAATCTGATTGCTATACCGACGCCCGGCCATACACACGGACACGTGGTTTTCTTATACCGGCAAAAGTTTTTATTTACCGGAGACCATTTGGCCTGGTCGCCGGAGTGGGAAACCCTAACTGCTTTTCGCAGCGTGGCCTGGTATTCCTGGCCCGAGCAAACGCGTTCCATGGAAAAACTCCTGAACTACGATTTTGAGTGGGTACTACCCGGGCACGGTGACATTCATCACGATAGCGTTAATAACATGCGGGAACATCTGAAACGCTGTCTTGCGTGGATGCAGAAGCAAAGCTGATCGGTTGAAGTCGGCCGCGGGAATTCAACTATTTGAAATGGGAAAACAATGAACAGAAACCAAAAGATCGCTATCGGCTGCGGGACTGCGGGATGTCTCGGTCTGTTTGTAGCGATAGCTGCCGGCGCAATTCTTTACTTCTATTTTGAGCGACAGCCTACGGTCCGGAACGCGAACCGCAATTCAAACTTCAATATAAACACAAACAACCGCGGCTCGAACAGCAACACCTCGACAGATTCTTCAGATGAGACGTCGTCCTCCTCTTCAATGTCTGATGATGACAAACATAAGCTCTTCCAGGCTGCCGGTGCCGCTAACGACGTTGCCATTATGCAAAAGGTGCTCACGAGACTCGGATTGTTGAAGGCAGACGGCTCGCCGAGCGACGACTATTCGGAGTTTGTCACGGATCACATTACTTGGATGTTGAAGAATTCCGACTTCACGCGAACTATTGACACGCCCGAGAAGGCCCGCGCTTACGTAGACGCGCACATCGACGATTAGCAAACTGAGGTCTCGGCGATTCGTTCTTAACACTCACAAAGAAGATAACATTTGTAATGACTCCTGAACGTATCCGGAATTTTTCCATCATCGCCCACATCGATCACGGCAAGTCGACGCTGGCAGACCGTCTGCTCGAACTGACTGGTGCGGTTACCGGTCGCGACATGTCGGAGCAAGTTCTTGACAACATGGACCTCGAACGCGAGCGCGGCATAACGATTAAATCGCACGCGGTGAGACTTGATTATACAGCCCGAGACGGCGTGGCTTACATTTTGAACCTGATCGACACGCCGGGCCATGTCGATTTTTCTTACGAAGTTTCGCGATCGCTCTCTGCTTGTGAAGGCGCGCTGCTGGTAGTCGACGCATCGCAAGGTGTGGAAGCGCAGACCTTGGCAAACACTTATCTCGCCATCGACAACAATCTCGAGCTCGTTCCCGTTATTAACAAGATCGATCTGCCCGGCGCCGAGCCGGAAAAGGCAATCGAGCAGATCGAACACTTGATCGGTTTGGAAACGCATAATGCGGTTTTCACCAGCGCCAAAACCGGCGAAGGCGTGGCTGAGGTCTTGGAAGCAATCGTGCGCGATGTGCCGCCGCCTAAGGGTGATTCCAACGCACCGCTGAAGGCCCTGATCTTCGATTCCTGGTACGACTCTTACCGCGGCGTGATCGTTTTGTTCCGGGTGATTGATGGGACCATTCGCCCGGGAATGAAAATCCGGTTTTTTAACACCGGTCGCGACTATCAGGTCGAAACCTTAGGGGTAAATAAGCCGCGGCCGACACCGATCGATAAACTGGGGGTGGGTGAAGTGGGATTCTTGACGGCTTCGATCAAGGAAGTCGCTGATGTTCAGATTGGCGACACTATCACCGAGGCTGCTCGGCCAACCAAAGAACCGTTCCCGGGTTTCCAGGAAATCAAGCCCATGGTTTTCGCGGGGCTTTATCCGGTAGACACGAATCAATATGAGGAGTTGCGCGACGCTCTCGATAAACTTCGTTTAAATGATGCGTCCTTCTTTTATGAGCCCGAGTCTTCGACGGCATTGGGCTTCGGATTTCGCTGCGGCTTTCTCGGCTTGCTGCATATGGAGATAGTGCAGGAGCGTTTGGAACGCGAATTCAACCTGGCCCTGATTACTACGGCCCCCGGCGTGCGATACCTGGTGACAACTACGGACGAGCAGCTCCTGGAGATTGACTCTCCGGCCAAGATGCCCGATCCGGTTCGTATTGCCAAGATTGAAGAGCCGGTAATCCGCGCCACGATCCTGACTCCCGATGAATATCTCGGCGGCATCCTGCCCTTACTGGAAGAGAAGCGAGGAGTTCAGAAAGGATTTGAGTACATCGCGGCCAACCGTGTAATGCTCACTTACGAACTGCCTCTCAACGAGATCGTGCTCGACTTCTACGATCGCCTGAAATCAGTGTCGCGTGGTTATGCGTCGCTCGATTACCATTTCGCGGACTACTGGGAGAGTGATCTGGTCAAGCTCGATGTCCTGGTTTCTGGCGAACCGGTTGACGCGCTCTCGCTGATTCTTCATCGGAGTACCGCCCAGTCGATAGGGCGGGCTTTGACAGAGAAAATGAAGCAACTGATCCCCCGTCAGCTTTTTGAAGTGCCAATCCAGGCGGCAATCGGCAACAAGGTAATTGCTCGAGAGACTGTCAAAGCGCTAGGCAAGAACGTTATTGCCAAATGTTATGGCGGCGACATCACGCGCAAACGAAAACTGCTCGAGAAGCAGAAGGAAGGGAAGAAGCGGATGAAGAAAGTGGGCCGCGTGGAGATTCCGCAGGAAGCGTTTCTGGCAGTCTTAAAAGTAAATGAATAGACCAAAGCCACGCGGCAAACCGGCCCTGCCTAGATGGCGCCCCATTTGACGCCTAGGGATCCGCCTCCATACCTCTTTCCACCGCCGGTTCGCCAGATGTAGTTGTCCCAACGCCTCTCTCATGTTCTTCGCGAAAATCTTGAACTGCTTGGTGTCAAAGCGTAAGCTCACTGTCACGGGTGTAAGTCTCCTTTCTTCGGAGGATAGTTGCTATGTGCCGTGATAGGCTAACTCATAATCTGGTTAACTATACCGGGCAGCCTTCAAACCTTGAGTGACTTTGAGGTCTTCAAAAAACGTAAAACGACCGCGCACGATTGAGCCCCCAAAAGAGGTGACCATCTTTTGCGATGGCTCAAGTCTTGGTAACGGTCGAGCTGAAACGCGGGCCGCCGCGGTAGCTTTGCTTGGCTTTCGAGGTATCTGGCGCTCGGTCGGCACGTATCTCGGCAATGCGACAAACCAGCAAGCCGAGATTACTGCTGCAGCGGTGGGTCTGGAAGCTTTGCGCGAGCCGTGCCACGTTCATCTGTTTACTGACTCGCGCTACGTCGTCGAGACAATGAGTGGACGCTTTCGTCGCAAAGCTAACCACGATTGGTGGCAGCGTCTCGATAAGGCCGCGAGCCGACACCAGGTTGAGTGGGAATGGACTCGAGGCCACGCTGGGCACCTCATTCAGGAAGCAGTCGATCGCGCGGCGAGACGCATCGCTACCCTTGGGCGAGTTGACGAAGATGTTTTGCGCGATGCGGAAGAGAAGGTTGGGACCGTTGAGAGTTCAGCGACTGATGCCGCCTCACTACTAAAATGATCGTCACGCTCCGCTACCTAAAAAAGAATCGCTTCTTCTCTGGAAAACTCTTGACGGCCGAAGACCTCGAGCTGGAACAAGAATACTTTCGCGAGAAACTGAAACGGCACAACGGATATCTACACGGTTTCGGAGTAGTCTTTGGACTCGAAGTTTCCAAGAGCGGCAGGGATGTGGCTATTTCTCCGGGACTTGCTATCGATCACCCACCCCTGATTAATAGTTTTCCGCCGATTCCTGGCTACGATTTCCGAGGATTAGCTTTCACGCGGTTTCATCTCTATAATCCCTCTTCCGGTAACCACAAGAACTCCCAACGGCGTTTCAATACCAAAACTGCAATCGTGTCTTTGGCGCCATCATTCCTCGATACCCAATCAGCGTCGCCTTTAGCTCGCTACGGACTGGTCCCTTTATTACTCGCCTGGCTGCTTATCAACCCGATGCAGACCGCGGCCCAGTATAACGAGCGTGGGTGGGAGTGGCAGAATCCGCTGCCTCAGGGCAATTCAATTAATGCCATCAGATTCGCGAAGGACAAAACCAATGGCTGGTCAGTCGGAGCCGATGGTGTAATTCTGCGCACACGGAATGGCGGCTTTGACTGGGAAGAGCAGGAATCTCCCGCCAATACGACTCTCTACGGCCTCTACGTCAGGGACAAGTCGCGGGCAGTGATTTCCGGAGCGCGCGGCATAGTTTTGACCACCACCAACGGGGGTCGGAAATGGATACCCAGACTCACGGGCGTTACAGACCACCTTTTCTCTGTGGCCTTCGCTAAAGATGATCCTCTGCGCGGATGGGCGGTCGGTAGCTTTGGCGCGATCATCTCAACTAATGACGGCGGTGTTACCTGGAAGAGACAAAATGCTCACACAAAGGCCCACCTCTTCTGTGTCTCGTTTGTTGACACCAGGACCGGGATTGCCGTTGGTTCAAGGGGCACCATTCTTGTCACCAACAACGGCGGGGCCGAGTGGAAACCGCATACTGGCATTAGCGGTTCAGAGTTGACTGGTGTCGCCTTTAGTTCTGCCCTACGAGCTGTGATTGTCGGTTACGGAGGAACGATTCTTGAAACTGATGATGGCGGCATTACCTGGCGGTCAATAAATTCGTTGATTACCACAGATCTCCTTTCCGTCTTTTTCGCCGACGACAAATTGGGATGGGCTGCGGGCGATAATGGCGTGGTCCTGACCACCGGCGACGGCGGAACAATTTGGCTGCCCGTCAATGTGCGCACAAGCCCCAAGCTGGCCACCGTCTATTTCGCGGATGAATCGTTAGGATGGGCCGCAGGTGCTGATGGGCTCGTGGTCCGCACCGACGATAGCGGCCTCTCGTGGCGGCGGCTCACCGATGGTGGGCGTGACGACCTGGCACACATCTTCTTTCTTGATGGGTCTCGCGGACTGGCTGTGGGCTCACGTGGCCGGATTCTTTTTACCAGCTCCGGGGGAAAGAACTGGACCGTCCGACCATCAGCTACCACCGCGCGCTTAAACGCAATCGACTTCATCGACCAGAAGCAGGGATGGATAGTGGGAGACAAAGGAACCATCCTGAGGTCTGTGAATGGCGGCGTTATCTGGTCGCAAGTTGCGGTGGAAGTTCGCGAAGATCTGTTCGGTATCGACTTCGTTTCGCCCCAGCAAGGATGGATTGTGGGAGCGCGGGGAGCAATTCTACACACAACAGATGGCGGGGAGACCTGGCAAGCCCAGCGCGCCGACACTTTTAGCTGGCTTGAAGATGTGCGCTTTACTGATCAGAAGCGGGGCATTGCCGTGGGGTCAAGCGGAACAATCCTGCTCACGGAAGACGGTGGCGAGACTTGGAAACGTGTTGACCGGAACTTATAAGAATGGCTTTACGCTCTTACGTTTGCCGACGCTCAGCGAGGATACGCGGTGGGCGCCCGGGGAGTCATTCTCCGCACTGATGATGGTGGCATCAACTGGAAGGATGTTGAGAGCGGCCTGACCACAGACCTTTTTGCCGTTGGAGTTGTGGGGCGGGACGACGTTTTGGTGACCGGAGACCAGGGCCGAATCTTGCACAGTAAAGATGCGGGTCAAACGTGGGAGATGCAACCAACGATTACCAGCACGCCACTTTTCTCAGTCGCCTACCGAGGTGGCTCTAACATCTGGGTCGCCGGCCGGGGTGGTGCGATCCTGCGACGCACCGAAGAGATTGCGACAGTCAGAATTCCCACACCCAAGCTCCCCCCGGCACTCCGTCGTGGCCCACCAAAGACTGAATCACAGAACAGTCAGCTTGTGATCGATGATGGTGATATTCCACGTGCGTCCCCTCCACAGAAACAACCTGCGCGACCGAAGTGAAGCGTCCCACCAGAATTAGCCGCAGATTTGCGCGGATGAACGCGGATCAGGCCAAGACCATATAGGATTACAGGAGTTAGCTCTGGCTTCCTGATTCTTAATCACCTTATTCCAGATTCGCGTCATCCGCGTTAATCCGCGGCTAAGGTTCTCCTTCCTATTCACAGCGATCCTCTGCCTGGATCCTGCGGCGGATGCCTCATCATTTCCGCGGCCACTTCGATTGCTTCCTCGTAGATCTTGTCGTTGCACAGGATTTCCATCTCACGACTCAACAGTCGGGCCGCACTCCAATTTCTAACAGGTAGCAACCGGCCTGGAGAGGAGCGCTCACCGACTGTAGTCTGCGTTTCCAAATGGAGGCCATCCTCGCTGCGGCTGACCAGGAAGGTGGCCGACCCGTCAGCGGCTTTCAATGCCATCTGACTGAGTCTTCCGGATTTCATTGCCGGTCGCTGCACCTCTTTGAGACTGAGTTTGATGAGACGATCATTTTTCTTAAAGTGGAAAGATAGACCTTCGGGTGACCGCTGCATTTCCGTTGCGCCGGCAAATTTCCAGTTCAGGCGGCTGGCGAGCCAGCCGGCGATGAGTAGTGCTTGTGAGGAAACGGCTGAGGCTTTTCCCGTTTCAGCCACAAAGTGAATCCGCACATCTGTAACTTGATCCAACTCAGCGCGGTAGTCCTCCACATCATAAAAATTGGCCAGCGACGCTCTCCATGGCGTTAGCCGGGCCCAGTTAATATCGCTAAGGACTATTGCTTCGTCACTTGTCCGCTTAACGAGCTGCGCGACTGCGAAAAAGTCTGAAGGAGGGTCCTGAAAATCGGCGGAATCGATCACCACACGATCAGCGGCTAGGCAAAGCTGGCTGAACACTCTATCCACCGCGCCTAGTTCCCCACGCCACCAGAGAAATACCGGCAGGTCAGGCACGAGCAGCGGTAGTGCCGCGCTCGGCAACTCAGAAACAAAACGTCCGTGGGCAGTAAGGGTAATCTCCTCGCAGCAAAGACTCCTCGAGTCTGAACGTTGCTGACTCGCGCAAAAAGCAGATACGTACATCTCGATGTCACGGGCAGCGGCGTTTCTATCACCAGCCATCAGCAAAGCTCGACAGGGGTGGAAAGAAGCCAGTTCACTGATGATCTGGTGTGTGTCCGACAATAACGATTCGTCATTCAGGAAGACCATTAAGTCTGCGGCTCGCGCGCGTAACACAGCGTCATCGCCGACAGCTTGATTGTGCCCCGCGGTCTTTTTCCACAATTCCGCAAGCATCCGCTCAATCGCCTCCACATCAAGGGTGTGCGGCACCTGAATCTGTTGCGGGATAAAGGACATTGTTCGTTCAGTATTACTGTCCCAACGTTTAAGTGACTGTTCGTTCAAGGTTAATGCGACTCTAAGGGACAGCTCGGACGACTGGTGTAATCGATTTCAATTCACTAGATCAGCGCCATTTTACAGAACCGAGTAGCTTTGCTCGTCTGCGACAAGCAGATAACGAGATGAAACTTGCCAATGGCGAAAAATAAGGGCTTTTGGACATGTTTCTAAGAAGAGTGGTAGCGACCGCACTCAATCATCGCAGCGATCAAGTGGGGTAAATTGCTTGGATCTGAAGCAACTCTGTGCACTTTCGAGTCAATTGCGCAAGATAACTTTAAATCCTGCAGTGCATGCTGCCTTGCTTGAATGCGGTCGCTACGCTTCTCGACTTTCGATCAGGGCCACACTGTCTGACGCCCCTGACAAGTCATTAAAGCTTGCGCCACTGTCTTCCCGCACGTTCTATCAATTCGAACGCGGCCGGTGGCCCCCATGAACCGGCCTCATAGTTTGGAAAATCAAGCGCAGGCTTTTTCCAAGCCTCGAGAATGGGGGTCACTATTTCCCAGCCACGTTCGACCATGTCGCGACGTGCATAAAGCGTGGAATCGCCAAGCATGCAGTCGAGCAACAATCGTTCGTAAGCTTCCGGTGGTTTCACCCCAAAAGACGAGCCGTAGCGAAAGTCCATATTGACCCAGCGAATGCGCATTGCCTGACCGGGAAGTTTGGCGCCAAAACGCAGAGTAATGCCCTCGTTCGGTTGAATGCGAATGACGAGTACGTTAGGTTCCAAAGGTTTGTCAGTATCAGTGAACAATCCATGAGGTACTTCCCTAAAATTAATCGCAATTTCGGTGACGCGCTTCTGCAAACGCTTCCCGGAGCGGAGGAAAAACGGAACATTGGCCCAGCGCCAATTATCAAACTTGAACTTAAGGGACGCGAAGGTCTCGGTGGAAGAATTGGGATCTACTCCCACCTCCTCGCGGTAACCAACGACGGTCTGTCCCAACACCTGACCGGGGCCGTACTGGCCTCGCACTGCATACTCATCGACCCGGTCGGCGGGAATCGGACGCACAGTCTTCAGGGCTCGCACCTTCTCATCTCGAACGTCGTCTGATTTAAGAGAGACTGGCGGATCCATGGCGATCAACGAAACGAGCTGAAAGACGTGATTCTGCATCATGTCGCGTAATGCGCCCGCCCGTTCGTAGTAGGCGCCACGACCTTCAACCCCGATTGCTTCCGCATTAGTGATCTGCACCTGATCGATGTACTGGTAATTCCACAAAGGCTCAAAGATGCTGTTAGCGAAGCGAAAGACCAGAAGGTTCTGGACCGTCTCTTTGCCCAGATAGTGATCTATCCGATAGATTTGGTGCTCTTCAAAAACCGAGGCCAGTTGGGTGTTGAGTGCGCGCGCACTCTCGAGATCGTGACCGAAGGGCTTTTCAACAATGATGCGCGTCCAGGCCCGACCTTCCGGCCGCGCCAGATTAGCCTGAGCTAGTTGGTTCGCGATTAGTCCAAAGAATTCCGGAGCGGTGGCCAGATAAAAGATGCGGTTGCCATGGGTTTTGCGCTGCTCGTCGATCGCTTTCAGACGTGACTTCTTTTTGATGTAAGTTTCGGCGTCCTTAAATTCACCGGCGACATAAAAGATCCCCTCGGCGAAGCTATTCCACGCCGCTTCGTCAACCGTATCTTCGTCACCAAATTCTGCCAGCGCTTCGCGCATCTTTGCGCGGTACTCCTGATCGCTCATCTGCTGCCGCGCCACGCCAAGAATGGCAAACTCAGCTGGAATGAGGTGCTGTTGCGCGAGACGATAAAGCGCGGGGAGAAGTTTACGACGGGTGAGATCCCCGGTAGCGCCAAAGATTACTACGACGCAGGGTTCAGCCGCGGGTCCTAGACGGATGCCGGCGCGGAGTGGGTTTACGGGAGCTTCGATCATTTACTCGCGGTCGAGCGCAAACGGATTGTTTGGATGACCGAAAGAATAACTATCACGCCCGTATCGGATGATCCTTGGCGTACGAGTAAGCTGTGTAGGCAGCGATAATGTGACATATCCAGCCCAGCGTTCCCCCAGTGCCAATCCAGAAACCGGGTGTGATGATTAACCAGAGTATGCCTGCGAGGATTCGCCCGTTATAGAGTTGCCCTACTCCGGGAACAAAAAAACTTAAGAGTCCGGCTGTAAATGGATCGCGCATTAAGAAATAACCTCCACGCGAAAATACGACGAGACAGCTGGCTTTGTTCGATAGAAGTTTATGGGACGCTTTTACCGCTCTGCCTAGGAGG
>JACDCK010000260.1 GCA_013817595.1 Pyrinomonadaceae bacterium
ACGCACCTGTTCTATTGCGCCGGCTAGGTAGCTCGGTGCCGATTGACCCTTAAACTCAACCACGAACTTGCGTCGCTGATTCTCCCACTCTAAGGCGAGAACCAAATCTGCTGACTTCTCACCGCTGTTTAGGAACAATGTCGGATTGAATTCTTCGATGGTTCCTCGGAGCGGCGGAAAATCGGGCTTTTCCGCAATTCGCGTCAATATTTCTGACTCGGTCATCATTTTCTCAAAAAGGCCCTTTCCTTACGCAGGAAATTGGACTATTTAGGAATGTTTCCCAAATACGCGCATTTCCCATATAAGAAAATATGCCATATTAGGAAAGCGTCAACATCTAAGCCGGACTTGGGGTTCCAAAGCACCGGCAAAAGTCAGCGCCAATCTAGCTTATTGATAGCGCTAAACTCTTCTCTACCAACACTATAGTACTGGCCCTGCTGACTTGTGTACTTCGTCGTCATCATTCTCGTTGGTTTGGATGCTTGACCTCCGTCTGAATGTGATCTTGAGTCACCCCTCGAGTCTCTCTCATTGACGACCCAATCCAGACTATGCTCTTTGAGTTACCTGTGAGCTGGTCACCCGCTGTGAATATGCAGTAGCCGGCAAGCCGCAGTGCGGAGATCCTTGCCATCCTTGAAACAGCGCGACGGCGTTTGTCGGACCGTGTTGCACCTCGTACGCCGTCCGTCTTTGACCGGAGTTGATGCGTGAACATTGATGAGATTCTGAAGGTTAAGCTAGCGAAGGCGGAGGCGGAATGCGAGCGTTTACGCGAGGAAAACGTCCAGCTCAGGCGGCGCGTTAGCGAAACTCCCATCCATGATCAAACAGCGGCCGGGCAGCTGTCGCCGAGCAGCTATGAAACGACACAATCATCGGCGACCGTGACGGTTGATTCGCGGCCGGAAGTCAAAGTGGCATTGTTCATGAGCCTGTTTCGTGGAAGGGACGATGTGTATGCAGTCAGGTGGGAAGGAAAGACCGGTAAGACCGGCTACTCGCCCGCAGGTGTCCGCGAATGGGACCAGTCGCCTTCCCATGGTCGTGGCCCAAAGAAATCATTTCGCCTCGGCAAACTGTTCTCTTTAAGCGACGAAGTTATCAGGGACCATCTGCTCGGAAAGCAAACCATCGGACTTTACCCACTTCTCCAAGATGATACCTGTTGGTTCGTAGCCGTAGACTTCGATAAGAAAAGCTGCGAGGCGGATGCTTGCGCAT
Organism: Pyrinomonadaceae bacterium; assembly: GCA_013817595.1. GTDB lineage: Bacteria > Acidobacteriota > Blastocatellia > Pyrinomonadales > Pyrinomonadaceae > PSRF01. The sequence continues at coordinate 1,231 of JACDCK010000260.1, forward strand.
TCTTGAAGATGAGTCACGAGGTTGGGGTACCTGCCTCGCTTGAGCGTTCACGCTCAGGCAACGGCAGTCATGTCTGGATATTCTTCGCGAGTCCCGTCCAGGCTGCACTAGCGCGAAAACTCGCGAGCGCCGTTCTAACTCGTACGATGGAACGCCGCTATGCATTGGGTCTTGATTCCTATGACCGTTTATTTCCCAGTCAGGACACGATGCCCAAGGGCGGATTCGGAAATCTCATAGCTTTGCCGTTACAGCACGGCCCCCGCGAAGAGGGTAACAGCGTCTTTGTGGATGATCAGCTCCGACCTTACGACGATCAGTGGGCGTTCCTGTCCTCGATCAGACGATTGACCCCGGACGAGGCTCAAGCACTACTTCGCAAGGTATATCCAACTGGCGACGTGATTAACATTAGACACAGCGCCTCCGATTACGACGAAGCGAGTGCGCCCTGGATCCTCCCGCCGTCGGGCAGGGATGCCGTCAAACCCATAACCGAGCCGCTGCCTCCAAACATATCAATCAAACTTGGGAACCTGATTTACGTCGAAAAGAAAGACTTACCGGATTCGTTTCTGGATCGCTTAATCCGCCTGGCCGCGTTTCAGAATCCGGAGTTCTACAAGAACCAGGCGATGCGTCTTTCGACTTTCGACAAGCCGCGTGTGATCGGATGTGCCGAGGATCTGCTTCATCACATCGCTCTGCCTCGTGGGCTGCTGGGTGACGTGCTGGAGCTGTTTCACATCAATCGCATCGCGGTTGATTTAACCGACCATCGATTCAGTGGAGTGCCCATGGACGTCGATTTCTACGGGGACCGCCGTGCGAGTCAGACAGAAGCGGCCAAGGCTATCACTGCTTTCGATGAGGGAATCCTCTGCGCTCCGACAGCATTTGGCAAGACGGCCGTTGCCGCGCAAATCATCGCCAAGCGCAAAACAAATACGCTGGTGCTGGTTCATCGGCGCCACTTGATGGATCAGTGGCGCGAGCGACTCGCGCTATTCCTCCGTCTCAGCATCAAGGAGATAGGCCAGATTGGCGGGGGAAAGACAGCGCAAACCGGACGCCTGGATGTAGCAGTCATACAGAGCCTGATTCGAAAGGGCGAGGTGAAGGATTTAGTAGCCGAATACGGCCAAGTCATCGTCGATGAATGCCATCACGTTTCCGCGTTTTCATTCGAGCGAGTGCTGCGGAAGGTGAAGGCAAAGTATGTCGTCGGATTGACCGCTACGCCAGTTCGCAAAGACGGTCACCACCCAATCATCTTCATGCAGTGCGGTCCCATTCGCTTCACCATGAGCAACAAGAAGCAGGCCGCAGCATCAGCTTTTCAATACAAGGTCATACCCAGGCTAACCGAATTCACAGTACCTGCTGAATGGAATGGCATCGGCATACAGGAGATCTACACTGCGATCGTACATGATGAGCGGCGGACAGACCTTATTGTTGCAGATGTCGTGGGTGCGATCGAAGACGGGCGATTCCCCTTGCTGCTCACGGAGCGTACGGACCATTTGCAACTGCTGCTTGAGAAATTGGTACGACGAGTGCCGAACGTCTTTGTGATGAAGGGCGGCATGGGCAAGAAACAACGCGATGCGGTTCTTGCAGAGATCAATGCGGTTCCCGAAGACCAGCAACGAGTCATTCTCGCTACGGGACGTTACATTGGAGAAGGCTTTGATGACGCCCGATTGGATACGCTCTTTCTCGCTATGCCCATCTCGTGGCGTGGAACTTTACAGCAATACGTCGGGCGACTGCATCGGCTGCATGAGAACAAACGTGTCATTCAAGTCTATGACTATATCGACACTTCGGTGCCAGTGCTGAATCGCATGTACGACCGACGCGTAAAAGCATACGAAGCTGTTGGCTACACTATGACTCGGCCGTCTGGTGACCAAGAGGCTCAGGCGGATCTGAGGTTCGCCACTATCGAACGAATCGCAGTTCAGGCGGCAATCGCTTTTGAAGAAGCGCGAAGCTGCAACGTCGAAAGCGTTGAGAGCGACACTCGCGGTTTTGATCTGATCTCGCGCCGTCCGAGTCCCGACCTTGCGCGACAGTCAGTCGAGACCAGGTTTATCGAGGTAAAAGGCCGAGCTGCGGTTGGCGAGATCGCGTTGACTGCTAACGAATACAAGACGGCTCAGCGCTTGGGCGAAGACTACTGGCTGTATGTCGTCTTTAACTGCGCGTCCCAACCTGAGGTGACGACCATTCAGAACCCTTCCCGTTTCGAATGGGAACCGTTGTCAAAGATTGATTGCTACCGCATCGCTGCGGAAACCATTTTGAACGATCAATAGATAGCCTGGAATCTTGTTAGTCCAGGGTTACCGAAACCAGCAACCTATAACAGTTTTGATAATTCCTTGAGCCTTGCAAGAACAACTTCGATGCGGCCTTGACTAGCCGCGTCGGGCAGGAGATAGCCTGTCAAAGCGTCGATGAACTGCGGGTCCTTCAACATC
>JACDCK010000063.1 GCA_013817595.1 Pyrinomonadaceae bacterium
CCTCAAGATTGGGTGGATAATACGCCCGCGACCTCTCAGGTAACTTGAGGAGCCCTCCTTAACAGTCGGGCTACTGTTGGTATCTATTTCGCCCTTTCAGGGCGAGGATGTGGTGGGGTGGTTGATCCAGGGGCGGCGTGCTCTGCACTTGCCCCTGGCTATTTTATTTCAGGCCTTCAGCGTGAGGACCGCTGCGCTTCTGCTCGCCGTTCTGAGTGAAGGCGATCGCAGTCCCCCCAACGCGAGCGGAAGTAATGGATTTAGAGCCCGCGAAGTGGGCGGAAGCATAAAGCCTGGGGTGGAGCGAAGCGGAACCCCAGGAAGAGTACGTTGAAGATGGACGAGCCTGGGGCGGCGTCAACAAGAAAGTCGATGGACTAAACGCACGATCCGCTGTCGCCAGCTTTCGCGGGCCTACAAACTGGGCCGTTCACGTGGATCTATTTCGCCCCTTCAGGGCGAGGATGTTGTGCGGCGCTCGATCCAGGGGCGACGTGCGCCGCACTTGCCCCTGGCTATTATATTTCACGCCTTCAGCGTGAGGCTCGGGTGGAATCGACAGCTATCTTGCGCAGCTTACGGCTTCTGTTCAAGAACGGACAGGATATTACCGGCCGGGTCTTTGAACCAGGCGATGTTCGGACCCTCGCCGCGGGCTGCACCTCGAAAGATGCCCTTTTTGTCGGTCTTCATCTCGCCCTCGTACGACTCGAATTGCACGCCACGCCCGCCAAGTTCGTCTACAGCTTGATCAATATCGTCTACAGAAAAATTAAGCACAGTGAAGGTTGCTGGAATGTGGTTGGCCTTGGGGTATATGAATATCTCACCACCGCCGGTGACTTGCAGCCCCAGGCCTTCATTCGTTTCGGAAACTTCCAGCCCGAGTTTTTGGCCGTAGAATTCCTTCGCTGTTTTAAGGTCGTCCACTGAAAAACTGCTAAATGCTTTTGACTCTTTCAACATAAGTTTACCTCCCAGTAAATTCGAACTTCAGGCATGATTGTTAATCAGCAACTTGATCGTTCGCGAGAACGACACCAAGCCTAATATAAGAGACAGCCTCGCGAATACTAGACCCTCGGCAGCCCCTCGACCTCTCTCACCGGTCGGACTTCAACAGTTCCGATCCTTGCTCCGGGAATCCTGGCAGCGATGTCGATCGCCTCGTCAAGATCCTTGGCGTCGATCAGGAAATAGCCGCCGATCTGCTCACGCGTCTCCGCAAACGGACCGTCGGTCACGAGCCGTTTGCCGTCGCGAACTACAACGCTTATCGTCGCCGATGTTGGTTGCAGTGGCGCAGCATCCAGGTACTGTCGATTAGCGTGGAGCTGATTCGCGAGCTGTACGGACTCCTCCAGCAAGTGCTGTCGCTCGTCCTCATCCAGGGCCTCTTCGTGATGAATAAGCAAGATATATTTCACGAGTGCGCCCTACAAGTCGACCAGCATCTTGAAGCCGCCATAGACCATGCGCTTGACGTCGAAGGGCATCGGCCCCTTCTCCATCATCTTCTTCATGCGCGAGTCTTTCATTACCTTTGCGTTGACGCGATCGCGATGGGCTCGCGAATTGAATACGATAAATGAGATCACCACCGTCTCGCCGGGCTTGGGCTTGATCGTTCGTGTGAACGAAATCCCAAACTTTACATTGAGGTCGTCGGCGGCGGCCTCCACGTACTGGAGGGCCCCGTGCTCTAGCCAGATTTTTCCCGCCTTCTGGGCAATACTGCGGTAGAGCTGCAGGTTTTTTTCAGGGACGGGCAAGACAAATCCATCAACGTATCGCATTTGAAATTCTCCTTTGGTTTGGTGTTAACAGCCTTGAAATTAGTAACGCCGTTCGAGTGTCCGCTCGTACAGAACCGGGAGCGATAGCGACCGGATGCCAGAGTCAACTCCTCAGAAAAAAATGTCCAAACTCCTTGAAGCGTCCCCGCTTGCTTGGATCCCCCTGGAAGGAAGGGTTAGGCGCCTCGCTCACATTGAACCATCCAGGGTATGCCGAACCGATCGATCAGCATGCCAAAAAGGGGAGCCCAGAAGGTCTGTTGGATCGGCATCTGGACCGCCCCGTCTTCTCCCAATGCGTGAAATATGCGTTCTGCCTCTGCCGGGTCCCTCACCTGGAGGTGCACGAAGAAGCCTTTTGGTCTTTCATAGCGCCCGGGCGGAGCGTCAGAAGCGAACAATACCCGGTCGCCCACAACCAGGCGCGCGTGAAGGATCTTATCGCGCCATTCAGCTGGCACCTGTTCCTCCGCCGGCGTACCCGCGTGCGTCCTCATTGCTTCGATTCTGCACCAAGACACTCCTCATAAAATTTGAATGCTGCCTCGCAGTCGCCATTGAAAAAAAGATATGGGTTTAATTGCATCGTGCACTCCTTGGTTAATTAGAGATTAATGACAGCAGAATTCGTACGTGTGAGCCGCTCACTCCTAATCAAGCCGAGAACCTTAAGATCCGCGATGCGGCGCCAGCCGCCAACGGCCGTAAGCGACGAACGCCGCAAGGAGCCCCACTACCAGCGGCGGCAGGGCCATCGCAAAACCATCGCCCGCAAAGGTGAGCGCAGTCGCCCCGATCATGATGATCACCAGTCCCGCGGCGGCAAGCTGTGTCAGAGCGGGCCGAATCCGCAGGAGTCCGGGGAGAATCAAGCCGATTGCGCCGAGCACTTCGCAGACGCCGATGAACCGCACGAGCAACCCCGGTAGCGGTATTTGGTTCGGCGAGCCCATCGACGTCAGCACCTCGATCGGCAGGACCAGCTTAGTTCCACCGGCGAACAGAAAAAGTAGTGCGAGCAGCACCTGAATGATCCACAGCATGTACGTCATGAGACTAACTCCTTCATGGCTGCTGGCCGTTTTACGCCGAAGGCGTTCGCTAATTGCAGCCCAGGGTTGCCTCAACCCTGGGATAAGATTCTCAAATAAGCAGCTAAACTCTGAAAGAGTTCGCGAGCTTGTTCGCGCCACATTCGCCAACATTCGGCGTTACTTCGTTCGATATTTCTAGCGAACGCCTTCGGCGTAAAATGACCAAGATCCGGTTCTTTTCACTCCGCAACCTAACTTCGCAAAGGAATGAGTGCGCGGAGCCGGTCATCGCTCAAGTAAAGCCCAAGCCAGATCACCACGCCGAAAACGACCGGGAAGAGCACTGGAAACAGACCTTCACCGACGCGGACGTGCGTAGCGACTGCCCCGCCGAGATAGCCTGTTAGCAAGATGGCCCCAAGAATGGCGGTGCTCGGAATCACATAGAGGACAGTGGACGCGATCAAGACGATCCCGAGGCCAAGAATGACACTCTCGGGATAGCCGAGCCGAACGGTTGCCTCCACGACAGGTGCCGGCTTCACCAATTTCATTACGCCGTCCATGAGCAAGAACAGTGCGGGTAGGGCGCTGATGATTCGTCCGATCCACAACCTCTTCTTCGAGACGGAAGCCGTTTGGGTACCTGATTGCATGAATCTTTCCTTTTGCATTTTTGATTTTCGATCTAGGAGAATTTCTTGGAGCTTACGCCGATAAAAAATCAAAAATTCTTGGTCAGAGCTTCCTTTTAGAGTTTGGTCTTCGGCATGGGCGCATCCAGAAATGTTGCAATCGGAGCAAGCAACGTTTCGGGGTTAGTCCAGAGCATGAAATGATCGCCGCCCGGAAACACTGCAAGTTGGGCGTTCGGAATTAGCCGAAACATCTCCACCGCGTGCTCAGGACGAACCACATCGCGGTCTCCGATCGTGACCATGACATGAGCTTTGATCGATCGCATCTCCTCGCGAGCAAAGCCCTTGAACTCCGACCCCATCTTTTTGATCTTGGTGACCAGTACAGGCCATTTTTTCGGATCGGGCGCCACCTTGTCGTAAGGATCTTTTAACTCTTTCGGCGCGAAATTATCGGGCGAAAGGCTCTTAAACTGCGCGACTACTTCCGCGTCGTAGGCGTCCTCGAGCTTACCGTAGTGGGATCCAGCGGTGACTAGTTTGCGCACCAGCTTCGGATGCCGGATTGCGACCGCCATAGCAACATTGCCTCCCATGCTATAGCCGAAAAGGTCGGCTTGCTCAATTTTGAGTTGTTTTAGAAGCGCGGCTGTGTCGTCGGCCATCTGCTCATAGGTCAACGGGCGATCGATGTCAGCGGTGTGTCCATGCCCCTGCATCTCGATGGCGATCACCTGCCGATTCTTAGCGAGGGTGGGAAAAACTACCGCCCAACCGAAGGCACCGTGAAGCACGACCAGTGGCCTGCCGGTGCCGTGAATCTCGTAATACATCTTGAGACCGTTCACCTCAGCGTATCTGCCCTTGCCGTCTTGCGTCGGCGTCGCCAAAACGGCGGCCGTAGTTGTTAGCAGCGCTGTCGCGGCCAGTGTCTGAATGATCAATCTCTTCATCTTTTCTTTTCCTTCTTATTAAACGCCGCTTCGTTCTCAGCAATGCGGGTCTTGACGAGCTTCTTCACGAGCGCGGCGGGTAGTGGCTTACCGACCGGGAAGCGAATAGTCCCCTTGGATGTCTTATAGCCCTTCAGCTCATCCTTGTGTGTCGCTATAGGTTTTGCGCCGGGGAAGAAGCTGCAGTGGTCCTTGAAGGCGGCGAAGCCCACCAGCATTCCGTGGTGTTTGTACATCGGGATCTGGTAGCTGATCACTTCCGTAGCCTTGGGCGCAGCGGCCTTAATTGCTTTGCGAATCTTCTCGAGCGTGGTCCTCGCCTCTTCCGGAAGCGCCGCGAGATAGTCGTCTACGGTCTGCGGTGCAGCACCGAGGTTTACTTTTTTCATGGCCAGTCCTTTCAATCCTGAGTTAGTGCGCTTGGCTCCATGTAGATGAGTTCCCAAATGTGGCCATCCAGATCCTGAAACCCATGTGCATACATGAAACCGTGATCTTGTGGTTCATTGTAGGTTGATAGTAGCCATGGTTTCCCTTTCGAAAGTTCATTGCCCGGTGGCACTAATCGCCGGCAGGCCCGCGATTTCCATCACTGGCCTGATTTCGACGGTACCGAATCGTGCCGGCGGAATCCTTTCGGCGATGCGGATCGCCTCGTCGAGATCCCTGGCGTCGATTAGGTAGTAGCCGCCGAGCTGTTCACGCGTTTCCGCGAACGGACCGTCAGTCACCAGCCGTTTGCCGTTGCGCACCCGAACACTGGTCGCGGTCGAAATAGGATGTAGCGGGCTGGCATCCAGATACTGCCCGCTTGAGTGGAGCTGTTGCGAGAGCTGTGCAGACTCAACGTAACAGTGCTCCCGCTCGCTCTCGCTCATGGCCTGCTCGTCGAGATAAACCAGCATCATGTATTTCATATGTGTGCCTCCAGCAGTAAGTCGAACAGAGCGCCCGCAAGCCAGCGTGGATCATTGTTGCTCATACGCTTGCTTTAGAGTTTTCATGTCAAGCTTGTCCATTTTCAGCATGGCCTTCATGACTCTCTCTGATCTCTCAGCATCTTCGCCTTGGTAAAATTCACCTAAAACTGTCGGAACGACTTGCCATGACAAACCATACTTGTCTTTAAGCCAGCCGCATCTCGATTTTGCTCCGCCTTCAGAAAGCTTCTCCCAGAACTCATCTACTTCCTCCTGCGTTTCGCAGTTCACTACCAGCGATATGGCTTCCGTGAATTTGAAATGCGGGCCACCGTTTAATGCCACGAATTCTTGTCCATCGAGCTGGAATTCAACGGTCATTACCGTTCCCTTTGGTCTTCCGGTGGCCTCCGCTCCCTCTTCTCCATAGCGGGTGATGCCACCAATCTTCGAATTTTTGAAAATCGAGATATAAAAATTCGCAGCCTCTTCGGCGTTGTCATCGAACCACAAGAATGGGGTGATTTTTTGCATATTGTCTCCCTTTGGTTTGTTGTTTCTGAGCTCCTGCTCCGGACGGTTTCGACCGGCGGAGCCTAGCTCTCTGCTTATTAGTCGAACCAGGGGAAGCGAGATCGACAGGTTCGGGTTCTTTTTTCGGAAATTATTACCCGCAGCCTACACGGCACGGTCTGAACCGCAACGAAACCGACGCCGCCTCCCAAGAGTTCAGAGTTCGACTGCGGTTTCACTCCGTTAGGAGTGAGATGTTTATGGTCCGGAACGCAGAAGGCCAGCACCAACTCCGTTCGAAGGAGCGGAATTCAACTAGAACTTCACCCTCCAAAACCATTCCGTTCCTTCGAACGGAGCCGGAGGGTGTTGCTTCTCGATCTATAAACATGTCGTCCGAAACGGGGTGAAACCTTGACTCTATTAGTTCGTGGTCAAGTTTCGTCAAGCCCCATAGCGTCGAATGATTGGTTCGGCCTCAAGGTTAGAGTTACTTCGATGCCATGGGCTTTACTTGTACTCCCTTAGTGAAATCCTCAGCATCGAGCACGCCTCTACCCAACCTTCTTCATGCCCAGATAATGATCCCGCTGTTTTTTTGAGTAAATCAACAACATGCATTTCATGCGTGTCCCTCCATCAGTAAGTCGAATGGCGAGTGCCCGGATCGACACTCCGCAGGGAAATATTTAACATGAGGCGTGATCCCAGACGCCAACGCCGCCGTTCACGCGGTCTATAGCTCCGATTGGGGCCGGATCGTAGCCACCCTGATACGGTCCTTCGGCGACTTTGACGTGGCCGAAGAGGCCGCGCAGGAGGCCTTTGCGGCCGCTGTGGACCAGTGGCGGGAGTCCGGCGTCCCTGATTCCCCACCCGCCTGGATCATTCAGACAGCTCGGCACAAGGCCATCGACCGCATCCGGCACCAGACGCGTCTCAAGGAGAAAGTTGAATCATACGCCGCGTCCGGGCTGATTCAGACAATCGAGGAGCCGAACTACGACGCGAGCGAAATCCCAGACGATCGTCTGCGGCTGATTTTCACTTGTTGCCACCCCGCGCTGGCACTCGAGGCACAGGTCGCGTTAACCCTCCGCACCCTCGGCGGCCTCGACACGGACGAGATTGCGCGCGCCTTCCTCGTGCCCGCAGCGACGATGGCCCAACGCCTCGTGCGCGCCAAACGCAAGATTCGCGACGCCGGTATTCCGTATTCGGTCCCCGACACGAATGACATGCCGGCCCGGCTCGACGCTGTGCTGACGGTGATCTATTTGATTTTTAACGAAGGCTACGCGCCGACGCAAGGCGGGCTTCCCGTGAGGACCGATCTCTGCGCCGAGGCCATCCGACTTGGGCGCCTGTTAAGGATTTTGATGGCGCCGCAGCCGCCCTCAGAAGTGACGGCACTCGTGGCCCTGATGCTGCTTCACGATTCACGACGCGAAGCCCGACTGGACGAGTTCGGCGATCTGGTCGTTCTGGAAGAGCAGGATCGCAGCCGCTGGGATCAGCGGCAGATCGACGAGGCGTTGCCACTCGTCGATGAGGCGCTTGGGAGCGAGGATGGTCCATTCGCTTTACAGGCAGCGATTTCGGCCGTGCATTGTCGCGCGAAGCGCGCACAAGACACGGACTGGCCTCAGATCGTCCGGCTCTACGATCTTCTCGAGCGCGTGCAGCCCTCTCCCATCGTGTCGCTGAACCGGGCTGTGGCGGTGGCCCTGGTGGACGGCCCTCAGCCGGCTCTCGCGCTCATCGATGCGCTCGCCGCCACCGGTGATCTCGACGGCTATCACCTGCTGCATGCTGCGCGTGCCGATCTGCTGCGTCGTCTCGGATCCAAGGTGGAAGCGGCGGAGAGCTATGCGCGAGCGCTTGCGCTGGTAACCAATGATAGCGAACGTCGATTTCTCGAGCGCCGCCTACGCGAGGTCCAGTCGTCGGCCGGTTGATTTCAATGTATGTGCTTCGCAGTTAGTGGGATTAAATTCGAAATTCGCAATCCGAAATTCGAAATTCTTCACTTTTCCTCCAGCATCTCCGTGTATCGACGCTGCATCTCCTCGGGGGAGACCTCTTCGATGCTGTGCCCGATGTTCCACCTGTGCCCGAAAGGATCGCGTATGCTTCCCGAGCGCTCCCCATAGAACGCGTCCTGGGGCTCCCTTTCGATCTCGGCGCCGGCTTCCACGGCGCGCCGAATCACTTCATCCGCGTTATCGACGTGGATATGAATCGTTACCGCGGTCCCACCGAGTGCCAGCGGACCTTTGATGCCGCACTCCGGAAACTCGTCTGACAGCATCATAGTGGTTCCCCCGAAGTCCAGCTCAGCATGGCCGATACGACCGCTCGGCTCGGTCAGGCGGAACTTCTCTTGAGCGCCAAAAGCCTTTGTATAGAACTCAATAGCCCTCGCTGAGTTCTCGACGCACAGATAAGCGAACAGCTCGTGTATTTTCATTTTTACTTCTCTGGTGTTCGTAAAGATTAAGCTTATTAGTTCAGGTTCTTTCGTCATTGAATCCTGACCCGCTCTTATCCGCGTGCATTCGCGGCTAACTTGCTATTACGGCTTAACAGACGTCGTCGGAGTGCGACGGGTCATGCCGCGATTGAGAAGCATCTTAACTTCCACCCGTCGATCCTGCGCGCGTCCCGCAGCCGTCGTGTTTTCAGCTACAGCTTCCGTCTTACCGTAGCCCATGGGCGTTATGAAACGACGCAGGGGAATTTTATGATTCACCGCCAGGTACTGGATCACTGATTCAGCTCGCTCCCGGCTAAGTCGGAAGTTTTTCGCTTCGCTGCCGGTCGAATCCGTATGTCCCGCAACCTCGATCACATAACCTTTAGTAATGACTGCTTTTGCTGCCAGGTTGTCCAGTTGCTGCCTCGCTTCAGGTAAAAGCGCCGCGCTGTTCACTTTGAAATTCACGGCGACAGTCTCTTGCGTCGTAATCATCGAGGGCGGAGATGCGTTCGTTCGCCGCGCCTGCTTCGCTTCGGGCCTCAGCCGCGACGGCATAGAGCTCGTCCATCTGTCCTGCTATCCGTTCCTGGTTGGCTTCCTTTTACCAACACGATTCCATTGACGATGGGTGCTGCGGTCGGTGATGGATAAATCTTGGCTCCCACCAGAGCAAGGCTGTGGTTGTTGTTTGCAGCTGCGGATCGCTCAAAAGTAGAAGTCCCAAAAATACTCCCGAATAGCATCCTGGATGTTTTCGAGCGCCTCTTCTGGCCCTGGCTACTCGGCGTCAATCATGCCTTCATCCGTCTCTGCGATCAGCAGTGCCAGTTCTCTTCTATCTTCGTCGGACATCGCCTCGAAGCCGATCCCGTAACCGTCCTGCCCTTGCTCGCGGACGACCTTGCCTTTTAGCCGCAGCATCTTTACACCGGAGATGGGAATGCTGAGCGAGAGAGTAGAGCCGACACCCAGTTGCGTGTCTGTTCTCATCAGGCAGCCGCTCAGGCTGATATTGGTGATCGTCCGGCTCATAGTGACGTCAGGACCTAAATGAGTGGGGATATCTACGTACGCACGCAGTTTTCTCTCAGACATGATTAGACAATCCTCTCGATAAAGCTATGTCGACTTGAGCTTACTGCGCCGGGCTCTTTCCTTGAAGCACATGAGCACATCAATAGTTTTTTCCTCATCATTTAGCTGGGCCCTAACATCACTCAGCCTAACTGGATAAATCATCTTGAGTTTGCTTAGGTTCGCTAGACTCTTGATCAGAATTGCACGTCTAAAGACATTACGCCGTCCAGGTTGCGCCCCTCGGCCATGAAGGGGTATGGCAGAAAAACTCAACAGATTAAGCTCAATTCCTAACAAATGGAAGATTCTGAGCGGCACTGGAAAATACTCGCTCGAGGTTGGTGTAATCGCCGGAGCGCCTGCTGCGCTCCTTGTATTAATGCGGCGCCCAGCTATTCCTCTGTCTGGCGCAGCTTTTGTAAGGCCAGGGGAACTGCTTTCAGGTGGTGAGGGGAAAGCCTCGCGCTTCTGGCTGGCTTGCAGCGGCTCAATCCTCCTGGCTTTCCTCCTTTTGTAGTCTTGTTCTTTCCTCTAGAGTTTGGGAGCACTCATCTCACTCCTGGAACTCCGTCTTCACGAGTCATAGGCACTTCGTGGTCCCCGTCGTCACGGCTTTGGTGACGGCGTTGGTGACGGCGTTGGTGACGGCGTTGGTGTGGTCGGTTTGCTAGGCTCAGCCGACTTCTGCTTCTCAGCTTCGCGCTGCTTCTGCTGCTTATCTTCAGCTTCCTTGATCGCCTTATCAATTGGATCGTCTGCCATCAGAATCACCTCCTTTCTTTGAATGGTAGTTACTCTCTCTCCGAGATTCTTATGATAACGAATGAGGCCTGCTTGCTCAATGCTTTCTCTAATCCTTATCTCACCGAATACTTACATTGAACCAATTAAGTGAGCGCCTAACGCTCCAGATAAGCGGCGCGCGCGAACCACCGCAGATAAGAGGCCTGCTGTCAGCGCGTCCGCTTCATCTGGTTGTTCGGTGCGGCGTTGAATGGAATACGCCGCTTCACCCCTCGAAATCCAAGTTTATGGCTTGCCTTGGATACTCCCGCGGCTGCCCCATGCCCTGCTCTTCTTTCTGTTGCTCAGGTGTCAGCATATTGGTCGAAGCTACGTCCTTGCCTACCACCTCGAACAGGAAATCATCTACCCACGCCTGCCCTTTGCCTGCCACGAAAGCGCCGAATCCGATGTTGACGGCGTTTTCAGGGACATCGAGTGTAATCTCATACTTCTTCCATTCGCTCGTCCCTTTTACCGCTCGGTTGCCCATGTTATCGAAACCAAGCATACCTTTCGCGCCGTCCACGCGTAGCCAAAGGTTCGCGGAATCAGCACCCTCCGTCTTCATCCACGCCGACAGGGGCACGCGCTTGCCGCGATAATCATCGGCTTTGTACATCTGCATCAAAGTGCCGAAGCCTTCAGCTTGAGCACCGATGAACTTGATGTGAGCGCCAGCCTTGCCGCTATGTTTCACCTGTGTGTCAACGCTCATCTCATAGTTTCTGGGATGGCTGCCAGCAGTAAACCAGCCCTTAGGGGTCTCGCCGACCCCAAGGCCAATGCGGCTGCCGAACAGCATAATAGTGATCGCCAATAGGGTGAACGTGAACGAAATTCCTTTGTTGCTCATGAGAGTTCCTCCACCGAACGCCTCTAGGTTCAGCCGCACCGCCCCTAAGCGGTGGTGTCGGATGGAACCGATTTGTTAGATGGCGTTCGAGCTGTCAGCGTACTTGTTGACCGCCGCCTCGATGGCGCTGACAGCCTTGGCTAGATCATCCGGCACCATCACCGGATGGATCTCAATGCTCGCATTGAACGCGAGGAACCACGGCTCGGCAATCGCTGGGATCTGTGAGGCGTCCTGCATTTCGAGGAAAAGAAACGCCGTCCGTTGACCATTGTCGTCCGTGAAATAAACGGCCTCGGGCTTCAGATCCGCTAGTATGGACTGGATGGTTGCGCCGAGCTTTCCGGCCTTCGCGGCCTCGTTCCCGGCCTCGACAGGGATATTCACTTTAACAAGAAATCGCATAGATCACCTCCCGATGAATGATGGATTGTTTGCTGTTCCAGATGTCGCGGGCAATTTCCCAGGCATCGGGCTGCCGCTCGTAGATAGTGGCTCGCATCTTTAGGAACCTGCTTGATAGAGATTTTTCTCATTTCTGCGTTGTCCCATCTATTGGCGGCTTCCCATTTTACTAATTAAGTCTCATACGTTTCATCAAATCAATAAACCGCGGCTCCGAGCGCAGGTTGTTCCATTTCGGCTCGACTTTCAGAAAAACCGCTTTCGGTTCTCGCTGTTCAAATCCGCGCTCCAGCCAAGCGAGCGTTTCGTCGCGCTCGTCCAAGCCGTTATAAATTAACGCAATGTTGTAAGGCGAAACGAAACGCTTGGTTGATAATTTCAATAGTTCTGCAAGCATGGCTCGCGCTTCCGCTTGTTTGCCAGATTTCGCCAAAGCGTAACTCTCGAACGCGATGGGGTGGGTGCTGGCACCGGAAAGTTCTCTCGCCTTGCGTGCTTCGGCGACGGCTTCCGGGAACATCCCTTTATCGATATAAGCACTTGAAGC
>JACDCK010000261.1 GCA_013817595.1 Pyrinomonadaceae bacterium
CTTTGAGTACTCGTTGGACATTGCTCGAGGATGGGTGATCGGATCAAAGGAAGGTGAGAAGAACGGTTTCCTGTTGGTGGTGGCTGTCAATGACCGAAAATACTTTACGCAAGTTAGCCGTCACCTCGAGGGAGATCTGAATGATGGTTTAGTCGGACAAATCCAGCGAGAACGCTTGGTACCGCAGTTCAGACGCGGAAACTACAGTCAGGGAATCGACGATACGATTCAGACCTACGTCGCCACCCTGGCAGAAAAACGTGGATTTACTATTGAAGGTATAGATCAAAGTTACGCCGCTCGAGAGCAACAGGAACAACCAAGCAGCCAACCCACGTCCAGATTGTCTTCCTCAGTCTGCACCCTCGGTATCATTATTTTTGTCATCATTATTATCCTCCTTTCCATGAGGCGGGGCGGAGGCAGCGGCTGCCTGAACATGTTTCTATTGGGGTCGTTGCTCGATAGCGGTGGACGCGGAGGTTGGGGCGATTCTAGCAGCGGCTGGAGTGGTGGCGGATTTGGAGGTACGGGTGGCGGTGGAGGCTTTGGTGGTGGGTTCGGCGGGGGAGGCGATTTTGGCGGTGGCGGTGCCGGCGGCAGTTGGTAGTGTACCAAGTCGTTAACGATCAGAACGCCCGAATGCTGTCGCGACTTGAGCCCGGATTCTGATACTATCCACCGCATACTAAAAAGATGGTCAAGACATTAGTTAAGGAAGCGCTGAATAGACTGGTCAGCGACTTGCGCACGACGCATGGTGAGAACCTCGCCTCCGTAGTGCTTTACGGTTCTGTAGCGGCAGGGGACCAGATAGAGTTGCGCTCGGATTATAATCTTCTTATTGCACTGAACCGGATAACTCCAGAAGATCTTCGCCAGGCCCAGGCACCCATGCGTGAATGGCGCCGGTTGGGACATCCGCTCCCTGTCTACTTCACAGTCGAGGAACTATCGGATGCCGCAGACGTATTTCCGATCGAGTTTCATCAGATGGCAAACGCCCGCGTTGTACTTTACGGCAGAGACCCGTTCGAGTACGTAAAGATTTCTGACGCTCACTTGCGGCACCAGGCCGAATTTGAGCTTCGTAGTAAGTTGATTCAACTCCGTCGCCTTTACATTCCAGCGTCTGTCTCAATTGAAAAGCTTTGCGATCTGATGAACGAAAGTCTGGCAAGTTTCGCGGCCCTGTTTCGCGGGGTGTTGATACTGTATGGTGAGGAACCGCCGGTTGCGAAACCCGACACTGTTCGAGCGACGGCCAAACTGTTGAAGCTCGACCTTGAACCCTTTGAAAGAATATTTGCCATGCGGGCCACGGGCGAGCAGCCCGCCACGGACGAGGAAGCGAATGAGCTTTTCGCTGCCTACATGGTCCAGATCGAACACGTCGTTGATGCGGTTGACGAAACTGAGCTCGCAGAACGGTCCTAGCCAGGTCCCTAGCTGGGCAGCCTCGCTGGGGTGGTAGTGAATTGAGTTTAACACCACCGGGAGATCAAACATGAAACACAAGCGAACATTGCTACTAGCCTTAGCCATCTTCGTATCGCTAACTGCGAGTGGTTGCGGCTACAACATACTCACGACCAAGCAACAAAACGTGAAGGGCAAATGGGCCAACGTGGAAACTCAACTTCAACGCCGTGCCGACCTGATAAATAACCTCGTCGAATCTGCGAAACTTGCCGGTATTCAGGAACAGGAAGTCTTCGGTAAGATCGCTGAAGCTCGATCCCGGCTCTTGAACGCAACGAACCAGGCGCCCCAGGGCGAGGGTGGCGATAAGTCTCCAGAGCAAAAGCAGGCGGTGATCGACGCGGCTAATACTTTCGGCGGCACCATTGGGCGCTTGCTGGTGCTGCAGGAGGCATATCCCCAGTTGCAGTCCAACCAGAATTTTTTGAAACTGCAGGACGAAGTGGCGGGAACGGAAAACCGGATCGCGACAGCGCGCAAGGATTACAATGACGGTACGCAGGACTACAACACGACCCGCGCCAGGTTTCCTACCATCATTTCGGCAAAACTGTTTGGCTTTAAGGAAGAGCCTTACTTCAAAGCCGAGGAAGGAGCGACGCAGGTGCCCAGGATCGACTCAAACACTTTGCGTCCGAACACCACACCGACGAAGTAGCGCCTCATTGTGGTTGTTGTAGAAACGAAAAGGCCGCCTTCTGAGGGCGACCTTTTCAGTTGAAAAGTTAGCTGGAAACTAAAAGCCCCTGGAGCTACACATCGCGCAGTGGTCACACGGCTTGCCGCCGGGTTCCAGGCTGCAGTTCTTCTCCTTCTCAAAGAAGTCTACCAGTTCGGATACCGTGGCTTCCTCGACCCCAAATTTCTCCTGACTGGGATGTGCTACAGAGGCATTGACCCCGGCAAGCCAGGGCGAATGGGTCAAAGGAACTAGTCTCTCGCTCCAGCCGGGACTCGATGATGCGAATCCTATCTCCGAAGTGGTGGTGGCTCGAGGGTTAGAGCGAACTTTGGATTCAACCTGCGCAAGTCGTTTCTGTAGCTCGCTTAGCTCTGCACGCATCGCAGCCAGCTCAGCGCTCACGTCGGAAGGTGAGCTCGGAGCGGCACCCGTACTCGATTGGCTTCCTGATCCACCAGATACACGTCTGGCGATTCTTTCGGCAATCACCCGGGCCTGTTCGAGTTCCGTGCTCATTTCCCTGGAGGGCGGGCATCCTGCCCGCCTCTTTTTCCCCTACCTATCAAATACGGAATCAGTAAACCAAGATTTTTGGTTTACTCGTCTTCCAATAGATCAATGCGATCGACCACGCCTACAATCGCAGAGTCGATGGCGGCACCGCTCTTTCCGGTTGCCGCGGTTGAAGCGCTCCAGCCCTCCTGGACAATCAACACCGTGTCGCCGACGCCCGCATCAATGGCATTGAGGGCCAGCACCGTAGTTGCGGTTTCTTCGCCCTCGGGCGTGATCTGCTGGCAGAGCATTACGCTGGCGTTCTCGTAACGATGGTTCTTTTGCGTAGCGACGATGTTTCCAACCACTCGTGCGAGAATCATATATACTTAAACCGGTCGCTACCGCTCGCGGTTCCGTAATCGTTCGCGCCTGCGTCGCTCACTGCACCCAAGATGTCTGCGACCCTGGCTCAGCGCGTTACATGCGCGTTCGAATCAACGATGGCGATGATCGTGCAGTCTGTCGGAGTATCTTCTCTCTTGAAGGGAAAGCTGGCTTCTTTCCCGCGACACCAGAGAACCAGCTCGCCCACTCCTGCCCCAACTGAGTCGACCGCCACCATCGGATTGCCAGACGGCTCAAGATCCTTGTTCAAAGTTTGCACGACGAGTAGCTTGCGCCCTTCGAGGGATTCGTTCTTGACGGTCGCCACTACCGTCCCAATGACGCGAGCAAGTTGCATACTTCGTAATCGTGAATCGTGAATGGGAAACTGTGAATAGTTACGAAGCCTTCTTAATCATTCACGATTCACGATTTACGATTCCCGGGGCAGTTATATCCACCGTATCGATAATGCCAACGATGGCAGCGTCAACAGGGGTATCTTTCATGCCCTGTGCCAGACGTGCGCTTGAGCCGGCAACTACCAGGACTCGCTCGTGAAATCCGGCGCCCACTGTATCGACGGCGACCACGTAGCCCGTCGTGTCGGTTCCATCTACATTCACGGGACGAACGATGAGCAGCTTCCTGCCAAGTAGCCGTT
>JACDCK010000064.1 GCA_013817595.1 Pyrinomonadaceae bacterium
GGGGGACTCACAATGCTGGCGTCCTACACCTGGTCAAAATCGATTGATGACGCTTCAAACTTTTTTCCGAGCGCCGGCGATCCAAACTATCCGCAGAATAGTTATGACTTGCGCTCTGAACGCGGCCGTTCCAATTTCGACGTGGCCCATCGCCTCTCGGTTAGTTACGTTTACGACCTGCCTTTTGGTAAAGGCCGCACGTACCTTGGGGATGACGGCGCCTGGTCCAAGCTTCTGACCGGCTGGCAAACCTCCGGCATCGTGACGCTGCAAACAGGCCGGCCCTTCACGGTTGCCCTGTTGCGCGAGCTGGATAACAGCGGGACTGGTATCTCGGCACTGGGCTTTGGAGCGAATGACCGTCCTAACGTCGCCGGCGATCCGAGTCTGGGCCAACGTTCTCCCGAGCGCTGGTTCAACACCGCTGCTTTCACTTTTCCGCCCCGCGGAAGCTTTGGTAACGCGGGAAGAAATATTCTCGACGGTCCTGGCTATCATAACGTGAATGCTTCGCTGGTTAAGAACACTGCGCTCTCCGAAACGATGAATCTGCAGTTCCGGGCAGAGTTCTTCAATCTCTTCAATCACCCCAACTTCAATTTGCCGGACAATTTTCTGGGCTCGCCGTCGTTCGGCCAGGTCACTTCGGCACGCGAGCCACGCCATATTCAATTTGGTGTGAAGTTGTTGTTTTAGACGTGATCGTTTTGGTATTGATTGGAGTTGCATTTCTGAGTTGTTGGCACACTTAGCATGGCGAGTCGTAACAGAACCGGGAGCGGTAGCGACCGGTCATCCGTTCAACGCGACACAAGAATGGCCACAAAAGCTGCCCGGGTGAGAAATAAAGTTGAATTCTTACTTCGAGCAAGCCGTTAGAAGAACAGACTGCGTTGAGCGGATGATCCGGTCGCTACCGCTCCGGGTTCTGTAAGCGCGCGCCTCTTTCTTGGAGGATCGTTAACAAAACCTTCCACGCTGAGCCAAAAGCGCGGCGTTAGCAAGCTGATTCTTGCTCATAAGGAGATGCAGGATGAGATGGAAAGCACGTGGAAGTGCGGTGATAGGACTGGCGTTGGATCCCGTTAAAACGAAAAGGGCAGGCCGAGGGGAAATTAACCACCGCGCCCGCCCTATTTAGTTTCCAGATTGGTTACTGTTGAAGTCGTTAGTAGCCCCTGTAGCCGTCCTCGTATCCGTTGGCGAAGCCTTGACGGTAGTACCGGCGATACAACTCGCGGTCGCCTAAGCGTGAACTGTAATCGCTGGTGGCACTCTTGAACTTGCCTTCATCGCGATAGTCGAAGCGGTCTCCACGTTGGCGATCCTTGCGGCCTTCCTTGATACCTTCGTTGTAGCCTGCGTTTAGAGCCGTCTGCCGAAGCTGGAAGGAACCGCCGTAGTTGTCGTACCTGTCCCAGTCACGACCGCGGCGGTCACTTCTGTCCTCACGTCTGTCTTCACGGCGTTCCTGGCGCGCGCGACGCCTATCCTCGCGACGCTGCTGCTGATCGATGGTATTCCAGCCGTCGTCGCGTTGCTGCGCGATAGCCACCATCGGTAGCGCCAAAAATATTCCAACCGCCAACATCAGAGTCTTTCCTAACAGCCCTTTGTTTTCTTTTCATGAATTCCCCTCCCTCGCAATTCAACCCGGTAAGCTACCCGGGATTGGCATAGCGTTTTTAATGAACTACAAGCACTGTGCCATTCGAGAATCCAAGGCCAAGCTTCAATTGACGCTAATAGGCTTGTCCCCGGAAGTAGTTCAACACGATTTGCGTTTGTCTTGTACCGAACGGGTCAGACACCGAGGGTATTTGAACTGAGGAAGCGAGTGGGACCCCAAGGTAATTGTAAGATGATCACTGCGCGGCAATGTTATAAGCGGCCATCTGAGTTGCATTGCGCACGAACAGGCGCCCGCCAGCGACAGCCGGGTAATTCCACGTCTTGCCCTCAAGAGCCGGGAAGCGCGCAACCTCTGCATACTGTCGGGGCGTAGCCTTCACCAGGGCCAGTTCTCCGGCGTCGCTGGAAACAATCAGATGCCCACTCGCGAGGATGACCTGCCCGTAGCCATAACGACCGCCCTTCCATTTGCGCTCCCCGGTGTTGACATCAAGACACGTCAGAATTCCTTCATCCAATCCGTAGACGTGGCCTTCATGAAGAACTGAGCTGTTGAACTTGTTCTTCATGTTGATATTCTCCCAAAGCTTACGCGCCTCAAAGTTTTTGCCGCCGCCCGTGATCTCAATTAGTGCCGCACCCTTGCCGTAGCCCGATGAAATGAAGAAGCGATTTTTATCCACCATGATCGGCTGCGAGACGTTGATACCCATGTCCGTGTCCCAGACGTAGCTCCAGAGTAACGAGCCGTCCTCAGGAGCCAGGCCCATGACGCGCGAGGCACTGACAATAACGATTTGCCGCCGACCCGCCAGGGTAGCAAGCATGGGTGAGACGTAAGCCTGCGGGTCGTTTTGAGATTTCCAAACTGGCGCCCCATTCAGTTTGTTGTAGGCGACGATGGATTTGCCATTAGCGCCCCCGGGCAGAACGATTACTTTGTCATCAACAACGAGGGGCGAAGCAGCCATGGCCCAGGAAAGATTTGGCGCCTGGTTCTCCGTGAGAATGTTGCGTCCCCAGGCTACCGCACCTGTCTTCGCATCCAGGCAGCGGAGCTCGCCGGTTGCACCCAGCGCGTAAATACGACCATCGTCCCAGGTGGGAGTGGCCCGCGGTCCATCACCCGTCGAATCGCTGTACTGAGCATTCCAGCCCTGCTTCCATAGCTCGCGGCCAGTAGCGACGTCGTAAGCGGTTACCACTTCCTGGCCTCGTCTTTGTTCGATAGTGTGTGCTCGACCATCCGCAATAACGAACGAGGCATAACCGACGCCGATGGGCTGTTTCCACATCGGCACCAGTCCTGAAGCAGGCCACTCTGTCAAGACCTGAAGTTCTTCGTAGCGGCCATCGCGATTGGGCCCGCGAAAGTTCGTCCAGTAGTTTCTTGTGGCATGAGCGGCGGCTGTCTCTGAAGCGACCGCCGGTCCAGTTGCAGTGGACCCAGCAGCCGCCGGTGACGCGGCGTTCGCTGGTAACTGCGCGGCATTAGCGGGAACGGCGGATTGATCACTCAGCGCAGGCGCGGCTGCAGCCTGCTGAGCGCGATGTTGCTCGACTGCGTCATAGACCGCTTCATTCGCACTGGATCTACGCCACGCTGAAAACAGATAAACGTATCCGACTCCCAACAGCGCTATGCACAGTGTGCCGAGAATCTTCCTGCTCGTGGCGACGTCGCGGCGTGTCCAAAGCATCGCCAGACCCAAAGGAGGTATCAAAACTGACGCCGCAATCAAACCAGTTAGTGACCGGTACCAGGGTGCGGATTCTTGTGGCTCAAACATCTTGAAATCTCCTCCACTAGTTCTGCAAGTAGGTTGTTAGGTTCCTGAGACTCGTAAGCCCCTTAGACTCGCCGCTAACTATGAAACGCTGTCCACCTCAGGTTGTTAACACTTTTCCCCCTGTTGTCACTTAGACGCTGGAGACCGTCAAGTTGTTCCCCTGCCCCCGGGGCCGCTAACTTCCAATGGCATAAAGGTTCTTCTCGCCCCGAACGAAGATGCGTCCGCCAGCGATCGCCGGAGAGGCATAAACCGGTTCACCCACCGAGTTGCTACCAAGAATCTCGTGCTTAGGTCCGGCTTTGACCATGAAAGTGTCGCCGTCCTCACTCGTCAGCAGAATCTTGCCGTCGAAAGCCACGGGTGATGCGGTGAACGTCGCCGGAATCGGAACGCGGCCGCCCTCATATATTAATTCCCCGGTTTTAGCGTTGAGACAAGTGAGAATGCCACGATCTGTTGTCAGATAAAGGTAGTCGCCGTAGAGAAGTGGCGAGGGGACGTAGGCCGTGCCCTTTGAGTGTTTCCAGGCAACGTTCGCGGAATCAGTAAGGTCACCTGCGGCCCCCAGCCGAATTGCCATCACTATTTTCGCTGGAAATCCTGCCGACAAAAACACCACTTCGTTGTTGGCCACCGGGGAAGGGATTGCGTTGCTCTCCACACCCTTGTGGCGCCCCAACTCTTTTCCGGTCGCCGGATCGTAGGCAACAATCGCTTCAGTACCGCTCGTGATAAGTTCAGCGCGCTTGGCGGTTCGAACCAATATTGGAGTCGCCCAACTGACCTGCACCTTGCGAAAAGTTTTCCAGACTTCCTTGCCGGTCTTCTTATCGAGCGCGACGATGAATGAGGCCTCTCCGTTTTCCTCATCACACTGCATGACCACAAGGTTGTCATGAAGAACTGGAGAAGTGCCTGTGCCCATGCCCACGGTCCCGAGTTTCCCGAGGTCGGCTTTCCATGCAAGTTTGCCGCTCATGTCATAAGCATAGAGTCCTTCCGAGCCGAAGAATGCATAGACATATTTGCCGTCGGTCGCCGGGGTCGAGGCGGCGAAAGAACTCTTACGATGACGGTTATCGTAAGGTGTGCCCTCAAACGCCGTCTGCTCCCACAGAAGCTTGCCGGTGGTGGCATTAAGACAAATGACCTTGAAAGTGTGTTTGCGATCTGCTCCGATACTGTCCGGATGCAAAAACTCCTTGTCGCCAATCATGTGCTTGACAGCCTTTGCTCCAGGCACGATCGGGCCTTCAACTGCAGTCGTAACGAAGATCTTGTTACCCCAAACGATCGGCGACGAGTGGGAGCGTCCGGCAATAGGCGTTTTCCATTTAATGTTTTTCGTTGCACTCCATTCCGTCGGCAAGTTTTTCTCGGTGGAAACTCCCAAACCGGCGGGACCTCGCCACTGAGGCCAGTTGCCGCCGGACGCGTCGACTGTAGTGTCTAAAAGCGCAACGGTTGAGAGAAGACTGATGACGAGAACGATACTGAAGCGGCCGAAGGGTTTCATTTTGGATTTCCTTTACTGTTTACTTAACAAAACTTGACGCACGCTTCACACTTTTTATAAAGGAAAAGTACGATACACCCAGTCTTGCCGAGCCGTCCTTAACAGTCGGGCTACTGCATTTTTCCTTCAAAATTGGCTTTCTTTAGTCCGCAGCGGACGACTGATAATAGCCCAGCACTTAAGTGCCGGGCTTGCCATCCTAAATTCTCATAGTCCGTGAAACGGACGGCTGAAGAAACACCTTCAAAAAGAATTAACACCATCGACCATCAGTCGTCCGCTTGGGCGGACTGGAAAGCTACTTATCAACGACCCCAGCACTCAAGTGCTGGGCTACTGTCAGTCGTCCAGCGGACTCAGGGCGGGTAAGATCTCAAAATCTTGCTGAGCCCTCGTCAACAGGCGGGCTGCTTCCACGTAGTTTCACTGGCCAATACAGTAGATGTTCTGTTCGCCTCGAACAAGAATCCTACCATCGGCGATGGCCGGCGAAGCGTAAACAGGTTCGCCGAGCGAGTTCGTGCGCAGACTTCGTTAGGGCAGCTGGGTCTTCAGTTTCCCGTCTTCGTTGACTTAGCCCTAGCATCGGGCGTCTCACCGAAGGCAAAGAGGTGGCTGACTCCTCGAACGATGACCAGCCCGTCAGAGATTGCGGGGGTCGCCATCATCACCTGGCCCACGGGATTTGTAGCCAGCAGCTCGTACTTTGGCCCAGCCTTAACGACAAAGACTTCGCCGTCTTCGCTCGAGAGGTAAATCTTACCGTCTGAAGCAACTGGTGAAGCGGTGAAGGCACCACCCTTGCCCCCGAGCCGCTCCTGATAGACGCGCTCGCCTGTCTTGGCCTGGTAGGTCGTAAGCACTCCCTGATTTGAAACGATATAAAGCAACTCTCCATAGATAACGGGGGTGGGCATGTAGGGACCGCCCCGCGTTTTGCTCCAGGCAATAAAATCGCTCGATTCCTTACCATTCTTAAGCGAGATATCGCCTGCAGCTCCCGGCCTAATTACATAAATTGGCTGGATAACCCGGTAGCCGGTCGTGACATATATGAGGTCGTGCGCGAAGATCGGTGTCGGTGTTGCGACCTCGGAGTTCGGTCCCAGGCGCCAGAGTTCCTTTCCCGTCACAGGATCATAACCTCGGATGGCCTTGGTTCCGTTGGTTACAAGCTCGGCGCGACTCTTACCCTCATAGACAGTTGGAGTGCTCCACGAAGGAATCTCTTCGCGCGGGGTGATCCACAAGCGCTTACCATTCTTAATGTTGTAGGCTGCGATAAATGAGTTCTTCTGAATATCGGCCTGTACGATAACCATGTTCTTGTAGATGATGGGCGACGCTCCATATTCCCACTGGTAGTCCGGGTCGTAGAACCAGCCCGCGTCAAGCACGCCGAGGTCCTGTTTCCACAGGAGCTTTCCGTTCAGGTCGTAGGCGTAGAGACCATGGGAACCGAAGAGAGCAATGACGTGCTTGCCATCGGTTGCGGGCGTCGAATCAGCATGAGTTGATTTGGGGTGACGTTTTACTTTCGGGAGTCCCTCGTAGGCCGTTCGTTCCCAGAGAATCTTGCCTGTTTGCTTATCGAGAGCGAAAACCTTCCAGATGTGTTTGGGATCGTCCTTCACCGGTGCGACATCGCCGTAAAGGCCGTAGCGCGTCTCGTCTTTTGCGGCGCTGGTGATGGCGGTGGTAACGAATATCTTGTTGCCCCAGACGACCGGGCTCGAATGTGCGAGCCCTGGTATGGCAGTCTTCCAACGAGTGTTGACAGACTTTTGCGCGTCCCAGGTGACCGCGGCTGCCTGTCCTTCGACGACTCCCGAGGCGCTCGGGCCTCGGAACTGCGGCCAGTTTTGGGCGCGAGCGTTGAAGGAAACAAGAAAGAGGCCAAGGAGAAAAAGCGGGATTCGTTTCATGGGAGATCCTCTGGGAATTTTCAGTGGTCAATGGTCAGTGGCCTTGTCCCTGAAAGGGACGAAGTTAGTAGCCGGGGGCAACGCCTCCGGAAAACTGGAACGCTTCCCGACCCTGAAAGGGTCCCACCGAGTCAAACAAAGAATCAAGTTGCGTGATTTAGTGCGTCGAGACTGCGACCCTTACAGGGTCGGGACTAAACCCTTGGTTTACCGGGGGCATTGCCCCCGGCTATTAAATTCGTCCCCTTCAGGGACAAGGCACCTGACCACTGACAACTGACTACTGACAACTGGCTATTCCGGTTGTTTAGTCTCTTCGACTCGCTTGTAGAGTGTCGTATTTGCGCCCTGCTTGAATGTGAAACCAGTGGCCTTGTCACCTTCGACGCTAAAGGCGACGCTGATCCCATCGAAGGCGACAGGCCTGAATGTCGTCTTGTCCACGGCCATCATCGCCAGGGGTTGCTGACCCGCTGGGGTGCCGAATAACTTCCCGTCCCTTAGGCTGAACGCTATCTCAGGGCCCTGCTCAGGCTTATACCTCCCCACGTACGATTGCAGGGTCGCAGGATCAACCTCGAGTGGCGGTAGTGCTCCCGCCTTCTTGAGCATCTCAGCGATCGCGACTTTGTCTTTATCGTTCATAGTCGCAGCGAGAGCCGATGTCAGCGCTTCCGGTTTCGCACCGCCTCTGGCGAGAGCCACCTCGACTAGCGCGGCGTTTCCTTCACGCGCACCTGTAGTCAGGACATCGTTTACGTTGGCCGCGTCCTTCTCCAAGAGCGCTCCCACAGCACCGACATGCTTATTGTTCAGCGCCCAGGTCATGGCAGTGGCGCCGTAAAAAGTGTCTTTCACGCTCACATCAGCGCCACGTGCAATCAAAACTCTTACGACTTCCGTGTGCCCTCTTTCGGCCGCTTTGAATAGCGCAGTGGCGCCGTAGCGAAATTTCGCATTAACGTCGGCGCCCTTGTCGAGCAGCGCTGTGACAAGCGCCACGTCACCCTTGCGCACCGCTTCCCACATCTGATCGTTGAGTTGATGTTGGGCGTTCTGTGCCGGCGCTGGAGACGAAATAAAGAGCAGCACCAACATGAGAAGGATGATCGGGCTTAGCTTCATGAACCCCTCCACGCTTTTCGGAGTCATCGGTAGATGGTAAATTCAAGAGGTAAAGACAGTCGAGCGCAAGAAAAAACTGAATCACTGCAACGCAAGTGTACGTATTCTACATCTTTAAGGTTGCAAGCGGGCAGCCTTTCAGGTTCTCGTATATCATTCGATAACCTTTTCGCTCAATATATGATGGAAGTCCAAAATGACTAACCTTCTCTCCACTTATTCGTATTTGTCGCTCTCTCTTTTGCTGTTTGTGCCTGCTACAGCCAGCGATTGGGCCGAATGGCGCGGACCGGCACGCGATGGTGTTTCCCTGGAAAAGAATTTGCCGGTTCGATGGTCGCCATCAGGCGAGAATCTTGCCTGGAAAGCTCCCTACGGCGGACGTTCCGCGCCCATTGTAATGGGTGATCGAATCTTTATCCAGAATTCGGTGGGCAATGGCGAGACGCTGCAAGAGCGTGTGGTTGCTCTTAATGCCGACACCGGAAAATTACTCTGGGAGCATCGTTTCAATGTTTACCTGAGCGACGTGCCGCCACACCGGCTCGGTTGGGCTTCACCGGTTGGTGACCTGGTCACGGGAAATGTCTATATCTTCGGCGGCGGCGGAAATCTAATAGGGTTGAATGCCGACGGAAAAGTTTTATGGCAGCGGTCGCTGGGCGAAGACTTCGGATTGCTCACGACACACGGGGGCCGCACGGTTTCTCCAATCGTTGATGGCGACCTGGTTATTATCAGCGGCGTAACTTTCCAGTGGGGACAGCACGGGCGAGGGGCGCACCGCTTCATTGGGTTCGACAAGAAAACCGGAGATACGGTCTGGATCAGCGCCCCCGGCGGGCGACCTTACGACACCACCTATGCAGCGCCCATCATCGCTAACATTAACGGTACACGTTTGCTCATTCAGGGTGCGAGCGATGGTGTGGTCCACGCCATCAAGCCGCAAACGGGTGAGCCAGTTTGGAAATACGAGATTAGCAAGCGCGGCCTCAATACCGGCGTGGTCGTCCACGGTACAACCGCAATCCTGACCCATAGTGAAGAGAACCTGGATTCCAATGAGATGGGAATGATGGTAGCTGTCGATGCCGGATCCAAGGGCGAGATAAAGAAAGAACAAACCAAGTGGACCATTTATGGATGGCAAGGCGGCTTCTCTTCCCCGGTGATCGATGGAGATCGTCTTTACCAGGTTGACAACGGAGCCAACCTTGCGGCTTTTGATGTGAACAGCGGCAAGCAACTGTGGCTGCAAAACCTGGGTACGATTCAGAAAGCCTCGCCTGTCCTCGCCGACGGGAAACTGTATGTAGGAACAGAGAACGGAAAGTTTTTCATTCTCAAGCCGACTGCCACAGGCGCAGAGATTCTGGATCAGGATCAACTTGGCACCCCAACCGAGCCCGAGTCGATAATCGCATCAGCAGCGGTTTCTAACGGCCGCGTTTATTTCGTCAGTGACACAAACATCTACGCCATTGGCAAGAAATCTCAGTCGCAACCTGGGCCACCGTTGATAGTGAATCCACTGTCGGCGGCCGCGAATTCGGTGGCTCATGTGCAAGTTGTACCGACCGAGTTGATTCTCAGGCCGGGAGACAAGGTGAAGTTCAACGTTCGACTTTTTGATGAGCGAGGTGTATTCATCCGCGAAGAGTCCGGCGCTTCCTGGACTCTCGACAACTTAAAAGGCTCAATCGCAAATGATCAACTTGCAGTCGCAACCGATCCTATAGCCCAGGCGGGCCTGGTGAAGGCGACGGTGGGTGGAATCACGGGCACCGCCGGAGTGCGTGTTTTCCCGCCGCTACCATGGAACGAAAACTTTGACGCACTGGCGATAAATACTATTCCGCCAACCTGGGTTAATAGCACTTTGAAATTTACGATGCGTGAAATGGATGGCAACAAGGTGCTGGTCAAGACGACGGAGGGTTCTTCACTCCTGAGCCGCGCTCGCGCCTACTTTGGGCCTTCAGACCTTGCGAACTACACCGTTGAAGCCGACGTCCTTGGGACCCAGAAGCGGCGACAACAGGGCGATGCGGGTGTGATTGCGCAGCGTTACGTGCTGGCGATCTACGGCAACAGCCAGATGCTGCACCTGGAGCCCTGGCAACCCGAAACCGCACGCACGGTTAGTGTTCCTTTTGCCTGGAAGCAGGATAGGTGGTACCGCTTGAAGCTTCAGGTCGAGAATCTGCCTGACGGCAAAGTGCGCGCGCGCGGCAAAGCCTGGCCGGCGCCGGAGAACGAACCATCAGCGTGGATGATCGAACGAATTGATCCGATTCCCAACCGCCAGGGCGCGCCCGGTATTTTCGGTAACGGGCTGGCGGAAATCTATTTTGATAATTTGAAGGTGTACGCAAACAAATGACAGTCCAAAGTCCAAAGTCCAAAGTCCAAAGTCCCGGTTTTCACAGCGGTAGTAGTCATTCGGCGGTTAACAAGAGCCGTTTACGGTGGCTTCTGCCGTGTGCCCTCCTTCTGCTTACTGCCTTCTGCCTCCTGCCTCCTGCCTCCTCCGTCGAGGCTTCCGATCCGGGTACAAGCGACTGGCCCATGTGGGGCGGGACCCCCGATCGCAACATGATTTCAAACATGAAGGGACTGCCCACAAGTTGGGATGTGAAGACAAAGAAAAGCGTTAAGTGGGTAGCCCTGCTGGGCTCGCAGACCTACGGCAACGTCGTTGTTTCAGGCGGTAAGGTCTTCGTAGGGACTAATAACGAGGCGAACCCGTCTTACGATCCTTCGATCAAGGGCGATAAAGGCATTCTGATGGCCTTCAACGAGGCGGACGGTGAGTTTCTTTGGCAGATGGTCCACGATAAGCTGGCCGCCGGCCGCGTCAATGATTGGCCCTACCAGGGTGTCGCTTCGTCGCCACTGGTTGAAGGAGATCGTGTCTACTACGTTTCAAATCGCGCGGAGTTGGTGTGCCTCGATACGCAGGGTTTCCGCGACAAGGAGAACGACGGCCCGGTTAACAATGAAAAGTTGGCCGGCGAGAGAAATGCCGACGTCGTCTGGAGTTTCGACATGATTGAAGAGGTGGGTTCCCTTCCGCACAATCTGGCAAACTCATCCCCAGTGGCTCACGGCGATCTCATCTTTATCAGCACGTCGAATGGGCAGGACGAGAGTCATGTAAATGTCCCGTCACCGAAAGCCCCGGCGATTATTGCGGTGAACAAGAAAACCGGCAAGCTTGTTTGGGAAGATAATTCTGTGAACGAGCGTATCCTGCACGGGCAGTGGAGCTCTCCGACCGTCGGAACAATTGGTGGTGTAGTGCAAGTGATCCACGGGCAAGGCGACGGCTGGATTCGCGGTTACGAAGCGCTGACAGGCAAAAAGCTCTGGGAGTTTGACCTTAACCCGAAAGACTCCGTCTGGCCGAAGACGCGCAATGAAGTGATCTCCACCCCCGTGGTTTATGAAGACAGGGTGTACATCGCCAATGGTCAGGATCCGGAACACGGAGAGGGCGTCGGCCACATGTATTGCATCGATCCAACCAAACGCGGCGACATTACCAAGACAGGAATGGTGTGGCATTACGACAAGATTCGCCGATCAATTTCCACCCCCGCGATTAAAGACGGCATCGTCTACCAGGCGGACTTCAGTGGCTTCCTGCACGCGCTCGACGCAAAGACTGGTCAGGTTCATTGGACACATGACCTCTTCGCCGCCGTGTGGGGCTCTCCGATGCTCATCGATGGAAAACTATACCTTGGTGACGAAGACGGTGACGTCGTGATCATCCAGGAAGGAAAGACTAAGAAAGTTATCAGCGAGATAAACATGGGTAGTTCTGTTTACTCCACACCTGTGCCCGCGAACGGCGTGATGTACATTTCAAATCGAAACCAGCTCTACGCTCTGGCGGAGATTCCGCAAGCAAAGCCTGCGGCCGCGCCAAAATGAGGTTTTCCCGGTC
>JACDCK010000065.1 GCA_013817595.1 Pyrinomonadaceae bacterium
GTTCTGACATAAGCAAAGCCATGCATTACAAATGACTGACGACACTCAAGAACGGATCGTGACCATCTTTGGCGGTTCCGAATGCTGTGAGCCGGATCCTGAATATGTGGAGGCGCAGCTTGTTGGTGAGTTGCTGGCCAATGCAGGCTTCACCATCTGCACTGGTGGCTATCTGGGTGTGATGGAAGCCGCGAGCCGCGGTGCCCACGAAGTTGGCGGTCGCGTCCTGGGCATTGTGATGAATCAATTCAAGCATGAGCCCAATCGCTACCTCACGCACAAGGTCGCAACTCGGCACTTTTACGAGCGATTGCAGCAGCTAATTACGCGCTCTGTCGGATTCATTGCTATTCGGGGCGGCATGGGCACCGTGACCGAGTTATCGCTCGTCTGGAACAAGATTCAAACGCGCGTGATTGGTCCCCGGCCGCTCGTACTGCTCGGCGAATGTTGGCCGCCGATTGTTAAAACATGGCGGCAGCACCTGGCAGTCAGCGACGCAGACATCGCCGTGCTGGATTTTGCGAATACCGCGGAGGAAGCAGTCGCCATCATAAAGGAAAAATCTCGAGGAGTGATTCTATGAACTGTCCCAAGTGCGGCACCCAACTGGCAGAAGGCTCAAGTTTTTGTAGCGCCTGCGGTAATCGATTAGGCACTGCCTGCGCGCCACCGTACCCGGGGCAGCCCTCCGACTATTCCAGAGCCCATGGAATTCACATCGATGAGGACTCCCGAGGTCAGGGTCGTGGCTACAATTATGAAGTACTGCATCAACCCTCATTCTCTCTCGCGGTGATCAAACTCCAGGCTGAGCAGTCAATCCAGGCAGAAGCTGGGGCAATGGTCTCAATGTCGGCGAACGTGGAATTACAGTCGCAGATGAAGGGCGGGCTCTTCGGCGCAATCAAGCGTGCCGCTGGTGGAGAATCAGCATTCGTTTCGACCTTCACTTCACGCGGGGGTCCGGGAGAAGTTACCTTTGCTCCCGGCGCTCCGGGGGACATAGCCGCGATAGAGTTAAGCAACCAATCTTTTTTCGTTCAATCAGCTTCCTACCTGGCCGGTGATGCGAGTCTCACTGTAGATACGAAATGGGGTGGCGCGAAATCATTCTTTGGCGGCGAGGGTTTGTTTGTGTTGTTGGTGCAGGGCCAGGGCTTGCTGCTGGTTTCGTCCTTTGGCGCGATTCACCGTAAACGATTGCAGGCAGGCGATCGATATGTGGTCGATACGGGACATCTTGTGGCCTGGGAGGGGACAACGCAGTACACTCTGCGCAAAGCCGCAGCCGGGTTCTTTCGCAGTATGATGAGCGGCGAAGGTATCGTCGCTGAGTTTACTGGTCCGGGGGAACTGCTAATTCAGACCCGCAACCTGGCGGCGTTAGCGGGATTGTTGAAACCATTCTTCCCCTCCCAGTCAGGGGGTGGGTTCAATCTCGGCAGTTAAAGTCCTGTCTGAACTTATGGGCACGGAGACTACCGCAGAAACTTCTCTGGCGCAGAGCGCAATGGACCTGGCGCCTGGCCGAACGGTTAGGATTCTAGGTGTTCCCATGGCCTACGGGGCCAGCATGGCCGGTGTGGACATGGGTCCAGCCGCTTTGCGTGTGGCGCTACTTCACGAAAGGATCGCCGAGCTAGGCTACGAAGTTCAGGACGCCGGCGACCTGCGGGTTGAGCGACCGAAGTCGCCTCCAAAGCCCGATGACAATTTAAAATACCTCAGCGAAATTAGTGCTGCTTGCGAACAGTTGGCCGCCGAAGTTCATAAGACTCTGACTGCTGGTGAGCTACCAATCATCCTTGGCGGTGATCATTCGATAGCGATAGGTTCGATTGCGGGCTTGGCTTCATTCTGTCGCGAGCGATCTGAAACGATGGGGTTGATCTGGTTCGACGCGCACGCTGACATGAACACTCCTGAAACCACTCCCTCGGGTAACATTCATGGAATGCCATTGTCCGCCCTGTTGGGTTACGGCGCACCTGCGCTCACGAATATTGCAGGGTTTGCTCCCAAGCTTGATCCGAATTTGTGTGCGCACGTTGGAGCGCGAGACATCGATCGTGGTGAGCGCGAGCTCATTCGCCAGCTGGGCATTCGCTTCTTTACAATGCGGGAAATCGATGAGCGGGGGATGAGCGCGTGTATGGAGGAGGCAATCGCAATCGCCTCCAGGGCTTCGGCCGGATACGCAGTGACGTTTGATGTGGACGCACTTGATCCCGGAGATGCTCCAGGTTCGGGTACCCTCGTGCGTGGGGGACTCACCTACCGTGAGTCGCACCTGGCAATGGAGAAAATCGCAGAGGCGGGTGGGATGCGTTCACTTGAGGTCGTGGAGATCAATACTGCGCTGGATATTAATAATAGAACCGCCGAGCTGGGTGTCGAGATGATTCTTTCAGCGCTCGGGAAAACTATTCTTTAAAGTTTACGGAGCAGGCACTTGGCGAAAAAACTCCGCGTGGGAGTAATCTTCGGTGGAAGATCAGGGGAACACGAAGTTTCTATTCGTTCCGCTCGCGCAGTCATAGAATCAATTGATCGAAGGAAATACGACGTTCTGCCCATCGCCATCAGCAAGGAAGGGAAGTGGCTCCCACCGGCTGACGCCGCGAAATTGTTGCCACCAAGTGCGCATTCATTCCTTCCTGCTGATTATGCCGCGCAAGGCAGAGGCGACGTGGCAATCCTCGGTGACCCCTCACATCAGGGCCTGATCTCTCTCGCACCAACCCGCCGCCCGCTGGCTTCCGCACAATTGGATGTCGTGTTTCCCCTACTTCACGGGCCATTCGGTGAAGATGGAACGGTTCAGGGCCTTTTGGAGATGGCCAACATTCCTTACATCGGTTGCGGAGTGCTTGCCTCGGCTTGCGGCATGGACAAAGTGGCAATGAAGTTGCTATTCCGTCAGGCAGGCCTTCCCCTTGGGGAGCACATTTGGTTTCTTCGTTCCCAGTGGCAGAGTAATCCTGCAAGTGTGATTCGCAGAGTGGTCCGCGACATCGGATTCCCGTGCTTCGTTAAGCCGGCTAATCTTGGCTCCTCGGTGGGTGTTTCGAAAGCTACGGATAAGACTGGGCTGATCGAATCCGTGGACCTGGCTGCCCGATATGATCGGAAAATTATTGTTGAAGCAGCACTGGAAGCACGGGAAATTGAATGTGCTGTGATCGGTAACGATGAGCCTCAAGCCAGTCTTCCGGGCGAGTATGTTGTTTACGATGAAGCCGCACGTTTTCTTGATTACACCGAGAAGTATGCCGACACCGGGCACGTAAAATTCGTAGTTCCAGCTCCACTATCAAAATCCATGATCAGCAGGATCCAACGAATGGCCATCCAGGTTTTTAAATCTGTAGACGGCGCCGGTCTTGCGAGAGTGGACTTCTTTCTGACGCGCGACGGCCAGAAATTGCTAGTAAATGAATTGAATACTATGCCAGGTCTGACCGAAGTTTCCGGATATCCTAAGATGTGGGAAGCGTCAGGCATGTCTTTTCCAAGAGTGCTTGATCGTTTGATTGAACTCGCCTTCGAACGCCACCAAGACAAGTCGCTTAACGAAACAAGTTTGTAGTTGGGCCATCGGCCACTAATGCTGGCCACTAATGATAGCCATAGGATCTGACGATGGAATTTAGACCAATAGCCTCTCACGACTATGAAGCGGTCCGCCAGTTATGTGAAGCCGGATGGCAGCATCGGATCGCGGAGCCCGAGAAGTTCAAGATGATGTTGGACAACTCAGACCGAACTATCGTTGCAGTTGATGGCTCACGCATCGTGGGATTTGCCAGAGCGTTGTGTGATGAGGTTTCGAATGGCTATATTTCAATGGTTGCGGTAGCTCCTAACGTGCGCCGACAGGGCATTGGTAGCGAGCTTATCCGTCAACTCACGAAGGACGACCACGATATTACTTGGGTTCTGCGCGCAGGTCGTGGGAGTGATGGCTTTTGGAAGAAGATTGGATTCAAGACCTCCGAGATTGCAATGGAAAAGTGGCGAGCTTGATGTTATCAAGATGCTTTGTCTTGTTCGGATCCGCGTTCACCCGCGAAAATCCGCGGCCAATAATTTGCGGTGAGGATTCAGCCTTTAGGGGAGCGATAACCTTTGCGAGTGCGAACTACGAGATCTCCGCGCGAGAGTTTTACCTCTAAAGAACGCCAGCGTCCATCCCGGGCTTGATTCACCGGTCGGTAAGATATCGTGTACTGGTGACCCAATTCTCTGGCGATGCTGGCGAACGCATCCCGCAAGGCTGGCCCACCTGGCGTGGCCACAAACCGCCCTCCACTCTTCTCCGCAAAGCTCTTCAGGACAATGGCGCTTTGCACATTGCGAGGGCCACCGGCGCCGCTGGCTGACATATCGACGGTGTAGATGCTAGCGCCAATCGCCATGGCGGCTTCCAGGGCCTTCGAGGATGAAGTTTTACTGTAAGTATCCATTCCGTCAGATAACACTACGATTGCCTTGCGCGCCTCCTGACGCGCTGTCAATGCATTCGCTGCTTGGAGAATGGCATCGTATAGGGTAGTCATCCCTTTTGCTTTAATAGCGAAAGCCATTGGAGCGAGATCCCGTCCGGCCGAGAAGTCTTGAAGCTGCTCGATCTTGTAGTCGAACTTGTAGACTGCCGCGACATCCTCAGGACGAAGCCCATCGAGAAACCTGATTGCTGCGGAGCGGCCCAGCGACAAACGGCTTTCCATGCTCCCCGAAGTATCCAGCAGTACAACTGAAGCAAAAGGCGACTCGTGAACACCGAAATTCGAGATCACTCTTGCGGGAACTTCTTTGCCATCCTCATACACTTTGAAGTCGGACAATCGGAGCCCCGGTACATACTCGCCCGCTTTGTCTGTAACGGTGACGTTAAGGACGACCAGGTCAGTGTTGACCCGAACTACGTCGTCATCCTGCTGAGCGAAGCCGCCGCTCGAGCCCGACAGGAGAACAGCAATGAGCAGAAGAGTATGAAGGAGCGTAAAGAAGACCATCCGTTGGCGGCGGGAAGTCAATGGCCTATACCTTCTGGGAGAAGCTGCGAACAATGCGGATGAGTTCAAGTAATATATTAGCCTTGTCGATGATCGAGGCCGATACTACTTGCCGGGGAGTTTCCTGAACCTTTTCATTAAGCGAGGCTGATACTCTAGCTACGCAGTTCATGGCTTCCAAAAGATCGTCTGGCCTTTTTTCTATGGTGACCTCGTCCTCAGAACCCCCCGCTTCACTTCTGATGCGCTTGGCGAGTCTTTCCAGCCTCTCCAGCTTCTTGATATCTTCCCGGTCAAGACAGTTATTTTTCTTGAAAGAGGCAGCCAGTTCCAGACCCAGCTCGGAAACCTCACTGGCTCTCTCAAGGTTCTGTTTATGATCCTTCTCCGCGGACCTGATTTCTCGTTTGATCCGCACCTCTTCGGCCATCAAGTTTCCTGTTTGGTTATCAGGAGAATCCGGGGAGCTCTTGTCTGCACCGATCGAACTGCGAGGGTGGACGGGGGACCTTCTGACCTGCCCCGACGCAATTGAGCAAGCCGCAGCCAGAACGGACGCTATGAGCATCACTCGCCCCGTCTTCGAGTTAGCTGTAAGAAAGCTTGATTTCACTGTCTATGTTACGTGTATCACGACTCTCGATACCGACCAATCACACTGGGACGGCCTTAGACTGCTAATGGTTGTACCGCGGCTCCTTACCGGACATCCGCCTACTCAAAACCACCGTTAGTAAATGCAATTGCGCTCCGGCCGACAGAGGCTGGAGCAGGAAGCTTCTTCAATAGCCACGCGGGTTCAAGCTTCACATTAATTGTGGGTACGCCGACTTCTCAAGAACAACTTGAGAATTGGGGTTTCAAGACGCTTGAACCTGAGACAATTGATTAAGTTTCCCCAGGGCTAGGGCACGCGCGCCGGATTCTCGGGCGAGTTCAAAAACTCACCTCCTCGTGACCCGGACCGCGGTACGGTCACCACCTTAGGCTCAATTCTCTCAGGCGGGCGTTTCTGGCCCGACGCGGTAGTGTAGGCCAGCTGTGCGGAGTCCGCCTCGCCTTTCAGGCCTACAAGGCGCACTGAGATGTATTGCTGAGCTGGCAGCTTTAGTACGTACCGGCCTTCCTGATCCGGTTCCAAATCGTGCGGCTCGACGGTCGCCGAAGTTTGCTCCAGAGATCCGTCCTTGCGGCGTCGAAGTTCCAATGCCACTGTAAGTCCGCTCAACTTTTTCGCAGAAATGTTTCTCACCGTGCCACCGATGATCGTTTGTCCGCCTCTCAGGAGGGCGTCGTCTACCAGAATGTGAGCTTTGGCGGGCCCCTTTGGAATATCCGAAGTCGGGGGCGCTTGGGCAGCAATTGCGGCAAGCCGTTGCTGGGCGCTGCGCTTTCGCAGGTATGTATAACCAGCAAAGACGATGGCGGTTACCGTAAGAGCGCAAACTACAGCCACTAGTTTGCGGCCTGTCGATCTTTTTTCTTCTATGAATAGTTCGGTGTGAGTTGAGTCTGTCAGCATTTCTTAGGGAAGTTAAGGCATCACTTTAAGTTGGTCGGGGCTAAGGGTTGGGAAGTGTGCGTCCAGGCGGGGGGGCGCCAGTGATGGCAGTCACCAGGGCCGCTAGAAACTTTTCCTCGGCTACCCCGCGGCTGGGCAACGTAACCCATTCAGCGCCTGTAGCGCCGTCGGTTCTCCCCTCAATCTTCGCGTTGACTGCTACGTTTGCGCTACTACCGTCGATCGGTTGGACTTCGACGTTTAGCGTGTAACGGCCTCGAGTCCAACCGCGGGCATCAGAAACCGGCACTTCAGCATGTCGATTCAACTCGGACTGGGAAACTACCGCCCCCTTTATAAAAGTGTACGGCTGGCTCACGATAATGCCTTCCGATGGCTTGGACGTAATCTCATCCATTACTAGCTTTTCGTTGCGCATCACATCCTCGATAGCTTTCAGGATCACATCGCGGCGGGCAGTTACGCGGTAGGGGTTCGGAATCGGAGGCACCTCCGGAGTGCGGCCCTTTCCAAAGTCCATTCCGCGGCCGGCTCCAACGTCAGTCTTGCTGCCATTATTTGCGGGTGCCTTGCTACCGCTGTCACGCACTCGTTCGTTCGACTTGTCGATTCCTTTACCCTGTGCGAGAGCCCCAGAGGCGGAAAGAGTTACTAGCAACAACACGCCTGTCAGCCTGAACATGATTCGCACCTCGTTTGAACCAGTAGAATCGCAAAAAGAGATCAGTCAAATCGAGAATAGATTAAGGTCTGCACAAATTCAAGCGGCCGCTGCTGGGAGGTCTGCGCAATTCCTTCCATCAACTATTGGCGATAAAGAAATCTGCCACAGATGAACACGGATATGCACGGATAAGAACTGAAGATAAGGATGCCGTTACTGCAATATGAGGCACTCCTTCTGTTTCTTTTCTATCGGTTCCTTCTGATCCGTGCTTGTTTGTGTTCATCTGTGGCCTAATCATTTCCCTTGCGCTTTCTTCCGACCATTCTCGAAATCCCGTTCCTGTTCCCAGCGTCGGAGAGCCTGCACACCCGTGAAGAAATCATTCTCGTTATTATAGAAATTATGAGTGCCGTCGTTTCGCGATGGCTCGCGCACGTAATAGAGGTAACCAGTCTGAGCGGGATTAATCGCCGCCGTGAGTGCGCTTTCACCCGAAGAAGCGATTGGCCCCGGAGGCAGTCCCACGTACAAGCGTGTGTTATATGGTGAGCTGCGATCGATATCGCTTTTGTAAACCTTACCGTCATTCCGCCACTTTCCCTCAAGCTTGGAGGCATAGATTACAGTTGAGTCAATTCCCAGCGCCACGTTGAGTTTGAGACGGTTGTAAATAACCGACGCGATGATGGGGCGTTCGGTCTCGAGCTTGGCCTCGGTCTCGACAAGGGAAGCTATGGTGACGATCTGTCGCGCCGACATACCCAGGCTAAATGCTTTCGCTGTCCACTCTGGTTTCCACACTTCTCGGAAGCGTTTCACTATGATCGCAATGAGTTCAGCGGGTTGGGTATCAGGCGGGAATTCGTAAGTGTCCGGAAACAAGTATCCCTCAAGGTTCTTCGCGCGTGGATCCAGATCTTGAATGAGCGTTACGTCGTCCATGAGCGCTAACGCTGAATTGGGGTTAGTGAGCTTCAAATCCGGAACCCGGGCCATTGCATTGGCGATGTCCCACCGAGTCCATCCTTCAACCACGGTCAGACGAATTAGCCGTTGCTCTCCGGTTTGAAGTTTGGCCAATACCGCATGGGGAGAAATAGGGGAGGGGAAGTCGTACTCCCCCGCCTTGAAGCGTTGACCCGCTCCGGTTAGCTTCAGGTACATCAGTACCGGTTGTTCATGCTTGATTATTCCGGCGGCTGTGAGTTTTTTGATAACCCCGGCTGGAGCGGTACCTTTGGGTATCTCAATATGTTGACCATTTCGTCCGTGGTGAACCGGAGTGCGTAGGTCTCTGTAGCCCCACACAACAGCACCCACTGCTCCGACGAGAAGAATTAAAGCAATAATTATTAAAAAGGGTTTCACGATGATTGCTAAGCGGCGTGATAGCCACCGCACGCTCCTCAGCTTAAGGAATAGGAACCAAAAATTTTTGTTGTCCTCGAGCGATATAGTCCATGAGGATAAGAGCAGCCGCCTGACAATCAACCAGATCCCGCATCTCCAGGGTATTATTACCGGCGGCTCGCAGCTGCTCCTCCGCCTCCACGGAAGTTAGGCGTTCATCCTGCAGATACACCGGGATTTTGAGCGACCGTGCAAACTTCCCCGCGGTATATTCGGCCTCCAGGGCAGCCGAACCTCTGGCTCCGTCCAGGCTTAACGGCAAACCAATGACAAGTGTTCTGGCGTCCAAGCGGCGGACTAGTTCAGTGACATCGCGGAGCAATTGCTTCCAGTTAGAACGTGTAAGCGGGGGAAGTTTAGTTATTGAGATGAGCATTGAGTCGGAGGCGGCGACCCCGACCCGTTTTTGACCGAGATCGAGAGCAACAATTGGCCCGATTAGATTCTCTACTTTGTCCGGTTGATTCATTAAGACTTCGATCAGAAATCCATTGCAACTTATGACTAAAGCACCGCGTAACATGGTAAAGCCCGCAAGGCCACTGACTTGCGCCCTTTAATCGCCGACTGTATGATGCTTCTGGCTCAGTTAATGTGCTCGCAACTGATGTAATAACTAGAGGTAACCAATGTCATTTCGCGCCAAATTTGCTTTAATTCTCTTATCAGCCACACTGGCTCTTTATACAGTTTTAGGTGGCTGGATTTCCACTCGGGCTCAGCAGCCGGCCAACGATCCCAATGCACAGCTACGCATCTTTGAGAGCGTTCTTCAGCACATCCAGAACGATTATGTGGATGAGCCTAACATGGAGAAGGTTCGCGCGGGCGCACTCCGCGGCTTAGCCTACGGCCTGGATCCCTATTCGACATACCTTACTCCGGACCAAGTTCGTGAGTATAGCGGAACCGGAAGGGACAGTCAGGTCGGAATTGGCGCCGAAATGTCGCAAGTCGCCTCTTATCTTTATGTCATTGCTCCCATGAAGGGTTCTCCGGCCGATCATGCAGGAGTTCGGACAGGAGACATTATCGAGTACATCGACAGCAAGGCCACTCGCGATATTTCTCTGTACGATGCGAAGCAACTACTTAACGGTTCTGCGGGGACCGAAGTCAAGTTGCGGATTCTGCGCGCAAATAGTCGGCCGCTCACGCTGGCAGTGAAACGCGGTTCTTCCCGTGCGCCAGCTGCCGAAGCGCGAATGGAAGCGGGTAAGATTGGTGTACTGCGCATTAATAGTCTAGCTGACGCCGAAGCCGCGGAAGCGCGCTCCCGCCTCCAGGAATTGATCAAACAAGGCGTGCAAAAAGTGGTTCTCGATTTGCGAGGTACGGCGGGGGGCTCGATAAGTGAGGCGGTAGCCGTCGCTAACCTGTTTATCAAAGACGGTACGATAGCCCAGACTACTGGCCGAGAAGGGAAGACACTGAAAACCTTCACCGCCGATCCTAAGGCGACGATTTTCTCTGGCCCTATTGTCGCCCTGATTGACACTGGAACTGCGGGAGCTGCCGAGGTAGTTGCCTCAGCCTTGATCGAGCGCAATCGCAGCCAGCTTGTAGGGGAGAAGAGTTTCGGTGCCGGCGCCGAGCAACAATTATTTACCTTGCGCGGAGGCGATGGGTTGCTGCTAACCACGGTGAAGTGGGCAACTGCCAGCGGAAAGCCGTTCTTGGGTGAAGATCGTGCCCATTCCGGTGTGACACCTTCCGTTGAAGTGAAACGGCCTGAACTTGCTGAGGCTATTAATCCCGAAGACCTCACAGGCAACGACGACGACACGGTTGGCAGACCACCTCAGCCGACCGAGAAGCCCGAGGTTACCGTGGCACCCAATGCAACTAAGCCAGCAGCTGAAGACGTCCAGATGAAGAAGGCACTAGAACTGCTGCGAGAGAGCAAACAAGCGGCTACCCAACGGGCAGCCTAATTAACGGCACAGTGATGAGAAGACGGCCAGGGAGTTCTCTGGCCGTTTTCGTTTTCTCTTCAGTCCGTATACGCGGACGACTGACAATAGCCCAGCACTTAAGTGACTGGTGTGAAAGCCTAAAAGTACCTAAGGAAATTTGCAGGTCAGGAAGGCGGACCCTGTCCCCGCCTCAAGTTGAAAGCCACTCAGCAACCCTCGGCTATTGAGGTTCTACCATTTCCGAGCCGATCCTTTGAATGAGAATGAATTGAGTGCTTACTCTAAACGATTCTGTTTTCGTCGTAAGAGCGGGGACAGGGTCCACCTTCCTAACCTGCAAATTAGCGGCGTTTGAACTGTCCTTTTGGAATGGAGCAGGATCCCAGCATAAGTGGTGGGCACACTATCAGTAGTTCCGCATCGGACTGGGAAGCGCAATGGCAGAGAACGGAAAGCAACTGATCATTTCGTACAGGACGGTTCGATATCGGGTATGGAGACCGTGGCTCGACTGGACCTGACACGGACCCTTGATTGCAAATTCGTTATATCTGGCAATATTACCAAGCAATCATGGATGTTTTTGGCAGGTCTCCCATTAGGTACCCAGGTAGTACCGCCAAGGGAACGCATCTTGCTCCTTACCGTCGTGCCGGCTTAGGATGGCGGCTAATGACATTTTGAAGGCGCAAGGAGAAACTGAGCGATGATTATGACTAACAAATTACTACCGGTTGCTTTGATAGCAGCCCTCGTGGGCGGCTCTGTTGGCGCCCTCGTAATGCACTCGAAGAACCAGCCCACGGCCGTGGCCGGAACAGTG
The DNA here is from genome assembly GCA_013817595.1 of Pyrinomonadaceae bacterium. Taxonomy (GTDB): domain Bacteria; phylum Acidobacteriota; class Blastocatellia; order Pyrinomonadales; family Pyrinomonadaceae; genus PSRF01. Next base: position 11,360 of record JACDCK010000065.1, read on the forward strand.
GCGCAGGAGACGCCGCAATACAACACGGTGGCATCCCAGGCTGGCAATGACCAGTTTATTCCCGCTGAATTCAACACGACGGATGAGCAGGGCGCATATAAGGTCGGATTTGCCGATGGATTTCGCGCGGCCGAAGCTGGCGCGAATGGCAGCCGCTCGTTAGCTCCAGCCGCGGTTGTTACTCAACCCTCCCGCGTTGTTTACCGCAACTCCGGTCGCAGGTATGCGAACAGCTCCAACTCGAGACCTGTCTATACCTCTACTCAGCAGCAGCCGCGTGGGCGGAGCTTCTGGCAGAAGCACCGCGACAAGTTGACTGTGGCGATTGGAGCGGGGTCAGGCGCGGCGATTGGCGGCCTCATCGGTGGTAAGAAGGGCGCTGGCATCGGAGCGTTGGCAGGTGGGGGCGGTTCAGCTCTCTATACCTACAAGCTCCGTAATCGCAACCGTCGTTACTAACCAATTGCCTGTGGCAATGTTCTGGGCAGTCCCTCTTGGGGGCTGCCCATTTGCCTGTCACGGCCACCACTCAAGGATCAGAAATTCGCAGGTTGGGAAGGGCGGTTTACCCCCGCTTACAT
>JACDCK010000262.1 GCA_013817595.1 Pyrinomonadaceae bacterium
AAATGGTGAAGAGTCCGGTTGGCCCACCAGGCGAGCCGCCTGTTCCAACGGTCGGAGCCTGATTGCGTGGATCATTGGCCCCTCTCGGAGTTTGTGCTGATACTGCCGTACACAGTACCAACGTAGCGAGCGCGGCAATTAGCGCCCTAGTTGCGAGTCTCATCGCATTCCTCCTGCGAAAGTATAAAGTTTGCTTAAGAGCATTGACCAACGCGATCAATTCCTTGATGCGGAGGCTCCAACTGTATGTCAGACTATATTTCAGAGATGTCAGAGATGCCAGAGAACTTTCAATCCTTCAGCGCCCAACCAGCCGCGCAATCTAAGATTCTTAGCTGGACCGACTGCTAAAATCATGCCAGACCATACTCTACCTTTTGGGGGAAATCAAGACCTTTTCACTGCCTAGGGCCAATTGTTTATGTTTTTTCCGTCACGCATAGATGCCACGCATGCGTGTGTCATAGGCCACTCTGTCGATGGCCAGCATGTACGCCGCGGTCCTCGTATCCACGGCGTGAGCGTCAGCATAACGACACAAATCGTTGAAACTAGCCACCATCGTATCTCCAAGCCGCTGATTGACGACGTCTTCGCGCCAAAAGTAACCCATTCTGTCCTGGACCCATTCAAAATATGACACTGTAACGCCCCCGGCATTCGCCAAAATGTCAGGGATAACAAACACTCCCTTCTCGTGGAGCACCTCATCCGCAGCGGCGCTTGTTGGCCCATTGGCCCCCTCAGCCAGCACTTTGCACTTAATCCGGTCCGCATTCTGCGAAGTAATCTGGTTTTCCGTCGCGGCCGGCACGAGCACATCACACTCCAGCTCGAGTAACTCGCTGTTCGAGACCGTTTCAACTCCTTCGTAGCCCTCGAACGACCGGGTCGTTTGCAGGTAAGCAAGAGCGGAGGGAATATCAATACCATTAGGATTGTAAATGCCTCCATGAACGTCCGAAATAGCCACTACTCGGTACCCGGCTTCATGAAGCAGACGTGCGCCGATGCCCCCCACGTTCCCTGATCCCTGCACCACCACTCTCGTTTCCTCAGGCTTCATCTGAAATCTCTTTATCGCCTCGTTGATAACGATGAGTAGGCCGCGGCCGGTAGCTTCCCGGCGGCCGGAAGACCCGCCGAGGTCAATTGGCTTCCCGGTAACCACCGCTGTCACAGTATGTCTGGCATGCATCGAATAAGTGTCCATGATCCAAGCCATCGTTTGCTCGTTGGTATTCATGTCCGGCGCCGGTACGTCTTTCTCCGGTCCAATAAAATCAAGCAGCTCCGAGGCGTACCTACGGGTCATCCGTTCGAGCTCACCGATTGACATCTGTTGCGGGTCGCAAACGACGCCTCCTTTCGCCCCTCCGAAAGGAACATTGACAACGGCACACTTCCAGGTCATCCAGGCCGCCAGCGCTCTCACTTCATCTATGTTCACGTCCGGTGCATAACGAATCCCGCCCTTGGCAGGACCACGCGCGAAATTGTGCTGAACGCGATATCCTTCGAACACCTGAATCCGGCCTGAATCCATGCGGGTAGGAATATAGACCTTGAGTTCCCGGTTAGGGACACGCATCACCGCGTAGAGATCCGGATCGAGATTGAGCAACTGTGCCGCGCGATCAAACCGGGACATCATCGACTCAAACGGGTTCGCTTCTTTTATCTCGCGTATGTCATCCACATAAACTGTGCTTTGCAAGGACATGTCCTCTCCAAATTCTTTTGTTCGAAGCGCGGGGTACACTAGCGCAGAGCTTCGTTCATCGCACCGGTGCGGTAGCCATGAAGATCGAGAGTAACGTACGTAAAGCCGAGTTCGCGAAAACGATGGGCCAACTCCTCAACAATTTCAGCACGTAGGGCGCGGCCCATCTCCGTGGGGGCAATCTCCAGACGCACCAAACTGTCGTGATGGCGCACGCGAAATTCTCGAAAGCCCAACTGGCGGAGAATCTCTTCGCCCCGATCAACTGTGGAGAGGCGTTCGATGGTTACTGGAGTGCCGTAAGCGATTCGTGACGAGAGACAAGGACTGGCAGGTCTGTCCCAAGTTGGCAATCCAGCCCGCCGGCTTAACTCACGAACCTCCTGCTTGCTCATCCCAACTTCAATCAGCGGACTTCTGACGCCGTGCTCCTTTGCGGCGGCTCGTCCCGGGCGATAGTCACCGAGATCATCGGTGTTCGAACCATCAACAATGAACTCGAAATTCCGAGCCCGAGCCAGCGGCTCCAGCTTTCCGTACAATTCGTCCTTGCAAAAATAGCAACGGCTGGGCCCATTGGCACGATAAGCAGCATGTTCCAACTCGTCCGTCTTAATTGTCTCGGCGCGAAACCCAAACTGCTCGACGATCCGAGCAGTCTCGTCACGCTGATACTGCGGTAGGCTGGCCGAATCTCCGGTTACGCAAAGCGCACGATCTCCCAGTTCGGTGTTGGCAACAAACGCCACATACGTGCTGTCAACGCCGCCAGAGAACGCAACCAGAACGGAACCCATCTCGCGAAAGAGTTGCCGCAGTCTTTCTTCTTTCGACCTGCCTGCGGAATGATCGTGATAATTTACCAGAGGGTCGGTACTACCCTCAGTCTCAGTGATGATAGAGTCCTTCACAATTGAGTCGCTCGGGGAATGAAGACACGTTCTACCGCTCCTCGTTCTCTCTCCACTTAGTAGCCTGGATACGTCAGCGCATGGTATCTCATGCATCAACATGGGCGCAACCGGCATCACAATGTCCCGATGTCAGTGCCTTGCTACAACTTAGCTTTGGACGCCCCGACTTCTGGCGTGTTAAGATCGTCGCCTCCCCAAGCAATTCTTTCCTCGTCGGGTTCGCGGCTTGTTCTCTAATGCGCGTCTGGTCAACGATGCTTTCTCGTCTGTGGTTACATGCAATCGTTCTGATCTCTTCGGCTGCCCTGCTTGTCGCCTGCGCAAATTTAGCTAGCGCGCAGGCCGAAGATGCCCTGGGAGACGGTGCCGCGGACCCAGTCAAATTGTTTGAGCAAGCTCAGACTGCTCATGCGCGAGGAGATCTGGCGCGGGCCTTGGCGTACTACGAAGAGGCGATCAAGGTCAAACCCGAATTTCCTGAAGCCGAGTTTCAGATGGGTAACGTACTCGCGTCGCTGGGCCGTTTGGGTGATGCCGAATCTGCATTTCGACGGGCGCTCAAACAACGGAAAGACTGGTCTCTTCCTTATTCTGCACTGGGAATTCTGCTGGCCCGCACCAACCGCGACCCTGAAGCAGAGACGGTACTGCGACAAGCGCTCAAGCTCGACAGCCACAACAATCTCGCTCTTCGCGTGTTGGCGAGTATTCGACTGCGCGAGGGCGATGCGCAGGAAGCGCTCAAACTCGCTCAGACCGCCACCAACGACGCCGATGCGCCCGCTTCAACGTGGCTCCTGCGGGCTATGGCTGAACGAGCGCTGGGAAACAAGGCCGCCGCTAAGACGAGTCTGAAACACGTTCTCGAAATTGCGCCTGAAAATATTGCCGCGCTAATCGAGCGCGCAGAACTGTATGTTGAAGAAGGCGACTACGAACACGCGCTCAAGGATCTCAAAGCGGCAGAGCAAGTAAAGGACGCCGACAAACAAATCTTATATCGCGTAGTGGTCGCGTACGAACGGGCGGGCAAGCCCGACGATG
>JACDCK010000263.1 GCA_013817595.1 Pyrinomonadaceae bacterium
GAAGATGTCGGAGCGATGATCGATCTCTTTCGTCTTGCCTTGCGCCTGCTCTGGCGACATGTACCCTACTGTGCCGAGGACCATACCCGGCGTTGAGTGCTGTTGCAGGATTGCAGTGGCAACCTCGCTTGCCTCCTCGCTGCTTGTTTGAGAAGGTTGCTGCGGCTCGATGAGTTTGGCTAGGCCGAAATCGAGAATCTTGGCGTGATCATCCTGCGTGATCATGATGTTGTCCGGCTTCAGATCTCGATGAACAATTCCCGCCGCGTGGGCTTTGGCCAACCCTTCGGCCACGTGCTGCAAATAGCGCAAGAGCTTTCTTAGATCGGTTTGCCGGCCATGAATGTATTCCCGCAGCGTCTGACCATCGATGAACTCCATGGCGATGAAATTCACCGAATCGATCTGCTCGATTTCATAAATAGTGATGATGTTGGGATGATTGAGCGCTGAGGCCGTTTTCGCTTCCTGCACAAAGCGGCGCATGCGTTCCTGATTTGCCGCAACATCGGCAGGTAGAATCTTCAGCGCCACCTTGCGATCGAGTTTCGTATCCTGCACCAGATAGACTTCGCCCATTCCGCCCGCGCCCAAACGCGAAAGAATGCGGTAGTGCGAAATGGTCGCGTTAATTGGCAGCGATTCTTCCATTGCTCTTCACTGCGGAATGCCCATCCGCCTCAGCAAGTCAGCGAACCGCGGGTCGCTGCGGATTGGATCCCACACCGGATCGTCTTTAAAAAGAGCTCCGATCGCTCCCGTTGCTAAGCCACGTTCCAGCCACGTCAAGGTGAGTTCCTTCTCGTTCAAGGCCGCATAGATTTTGGCAATCCAGTGCGCCTGGCTCAGGTTCGCCCCTGACATTTCTTCCAGCTCTTTGATGATCTGGAGCGCTTCTGCCCGCTCTCCTCGGGCCGCGTAGACCATCCCCGTACTGTAAATCAAAATCGAATCATTTTTCCGCTCTCGTTTGGCCTTCTCCAATTCCGCGAGCGTTTCGTTGAATAACCGGTTTTGGATGTACACTCCTATTTCCCAAGTGGTGCTCAAAGCCGGGCCTAGTTCATTGGCCTGCCGCAGCAGTTCAAGTGCTCGCACATAATCCCGCTTCAGGTAGTAAGGATTGGCCACATTCCGTGCGATGGTTGATGAAAGCGGGTCGAGTTCGCGAGCTTTCAGAAACTCCGCTAAGCCTTCATCGAGATGCCCCTGCCGCACGAGCGAAAGTCCCAAATAAAAACGGGCCACCGCTAAGCTCGGGCTGAGTCCAATCGCACGCCGCAACTCACGCTCACCCAGCGAGAAATTGTACGGGGCGAACGAGACGTAGGGTTGACCGAGTGCGACGTGAGCTTCGGCCAGGTTTTCATCGAGCGCGAGGGCTTTGCGCGCTCCCTCTTCCGCTTTGCGCCGCCCTTCAATGGGTGCAATGTAGCCGAACGCTCCAAGAGGTCCATAGGCGCCAGCTAAGCCCGCGTAGGCGAGCGCATAATTGCGATCTTCTTCCAGCGCCCTCTCGTAATAGCGGATGGCCGTCAGCAGGTCCTCCCGGGTGGGACGTTGGGTGTACGACCGCCCCTGCATGTAATACTGGAAAGCTTTGAGATTCTCCGTCGGACGCTTTGCCACCTGCTGTCTCTCGGCGCCGGTCAGCTTCAAGCGCAGCCTCTCGGAAATCTCTTTCGCGATCTCTTCCTGGACCGCGAACACATCGGCGAGTTTGCGATTGTACTGCCGGCCCCAGAGTTGATGATTGTTGCTTGCATCTACCAACTCGACACTGATCGAAAGATTATCGCCGCGCTGCACGACCCGGCCCGTCAACACCGCACGCACGTTGAGTTCGCGCCCGACCGTCGGCGCGTCGGTGTCCTTGCCTTTGTAACGAAAGACGGAACTGCGCGCGATCACGCCGAGATTCGGTAGCTGAGAAAGGCTGTTGATAATGCTTTCAGTTATCCCATCGCTGAGATATTCCGTGTTTGGATCACCGCTCGCATTGACGAAGGGCAAGACGGCAATCGAGTCGATCGCGACCTCGATATTTCTGGCGTGCAGATAAGCGGCCAGCCCAACGCCCGCAAGAACGAGTGCCGCCAGCACTATGACCGCCGCGATCTTGTGCCGTTTGATTCCAGTGACGATGTACTCAGCACTTGATGATGGTGTTGGCTGAGTCGCGCCTGATGAGACTGGCGCTGCGCTGCCGGGTGAGCCGACAGTCGAGCCAACTGTGCTTGGCGGCGGCACGGTGGTATCAACCCCGGCGCTACCGGCCAGTTCGCGCCGCAATTCTCGCAGTTCGATAGCTACATCTTTAATCGTTTGATAGCGGTCTTCCGGATCTTTCGCCAGACATCGTCGCACAATTCTTTGCAGGTGATTTGGCGCATCGGGACGGAAGTCGCTGAGCGGAGGGACCGGCTCACGGATAATTTTGTTGAGCGTATCAATCGTGTCTTTGCCCGCGAACGCTTTGTGGCCTGTCACCGCTTCAAACAGGATGCAGCCGAACGAGAAAATATCCGAACGATGATCGATCTCTTTTGTTTTGCCCTGCGCCTGCTCGGGCGACATGTACCCGACTGTGCCGAGGACCATACCCGGGGTTGAGTGCTGTCGCAGGATTGCAGTGGCAACCTCGCTTGCCTCCTCGCTGCTTGTTTGAGAAGGTTGCTGCGGCTCGATGAGTTTGGCTAGGCCGAAATCGAGAATCTTGGCGTGATCATCCTGCGTGATCATGATGTTGTCCGGCTTCAGATCTCGATGAACAATTCCCGCCGCGTGGGCTTTGGCCAACCCTTCGGCCACGTGCTGAAGGTGCCTTAAAAGTTTCGACAATTCGGTGTGCTCGCGATGGATCTTCTCGCGCAGTGTTACGCCATCAATGAACTCCATCGCGATGTAATGCGTGCCATCGTGCTCACCGATCTCGAAGATTTGCGCGATGTTTGGATGACTGAGTGCGGCGGCAGACTTCGCTTCGCGAACGAATCGATCCATGCGATCACGGTTCGAAGCAACCTCCGCGGGCAGAATCTTCAGCGCGACTTTGCGATCAAGTTTCGTATCCTGCGCCAGATAGACTTCTCCCATCCCGCCCGCTCCGATTTTGGAGACAATGCGGTAGTGGGACAGCAATGTATTAGGTAGTAGTTCTTTTATTTTCGTCTCAACTTACTACGGCAGGCCGATGCGTCTCGCTAAATCAGCAAAGCGCGGGTCGTCGCGCAGGCTGTCCCACCTTGGCTCGACTTTGAGCCAAGCCATATTAAACGAGCGCTCCCCATAGGCCTTTTCAAGCCACGCGAAAGCCTGGTCCTTCTCGCCCAAGCCCGCGTAGATGAGGGCTATGCGATCTGCAGGCACGTATTCTCGTCCGGATAGCTGCTTCAGTTCGTTGAGCACCACCCGCGCTTCACCCGTCTTGCCTGACACCGCATAGACGTGGCCGAGCCCGGCAATTGAAAAGTACCATTCATTAGTTCCCCTCCGGGCTAAGCCCTTTTGAAATCCCGCGATGGCTTGATCGTACATCCCCTTTAGCTCATAAGCCGCAGGAAGTTGGCCGTGCGCTGGCGGGAAGTCCGGGTCCAATTCCAGCGTCTTTTGCAATTGTTCGATCGCTTTATCGTAGTCGCGGTTGTAGTAGAAGGC
>JACDCK010000264.1 GCA_013817595.1 Pyrinomonadaceae bacterium
TCGCTGAAGCACCCGATAGAGACAGTGAATTTAGAGCCAGTGAATTCCGTTCAGGCGCGCCAAGAGGAGCCAGAGGCCCGACTGCGGATCGTGCCGGCGAGATTCGCGTCTACAAGGCGGCAGGCAGAAATCGCAGGCTTGCTCACGGTCGTCGGCGTATTTTTCCTGCTTTTACCAACGCTTTTTGGCATAATAATCGTTACTCGGAAAATCTAGCCGTATAGTTCGTACTTGTAGACGGTGTACTGATCTCATGACTTCTGGCTCCTCCATCAGTCCAAGTTTGGAAAACATAACTCGATCCATTTAAACCCTGAGGGCTTGGTGCTGCAATTGTCCTTTTGATCCCAACAACTCCAGTTACAGTAAATGGTGTCACCCGGCTTTGGCCATCCAAAGCTATTTTCAAGCCTGCCGGATTGGTAGAGAAACTCATATTCACTTTCCGTGGTTGGATGTCGCGAGTTACCGTATGCGTTAAGCCGGCCGAATCTACCACCTTGAGAATTATTCGATAAAACACATTGGAAGCCGTTTCGCCACGGTCCGGGATGGTAAATGTACCAGATTTGCTTCCTGTTCTTGCAGCTACAAAGGGATGGGTGTGACTTGCGTGATGAAAATTCACTTGCCAAGTAAATGCTGATCCGGGCAAAGCTCCATCTTCAGGATCAGAGGCCGAGCCCGAATAATTAACTGTCATACCGCCGAAATAAGTTGTGCCTTGGGCGGGTGTAATAATTTGTCCAACAGGTGGTTTGTCGGAAGTCACACTAAGCGTTGCTATATTACTTAAAGTGCTACCATTAGGATTACTCACCTGCACCCGGAACTGATCTCCATTATCTGACAAAGTTGTTGAAGCAATCCTGTATGTTGCGGAGTTAGCCCCAGCGATATTTACGCCGTTTCTTTTCCATTGATAGCTATAGGGAGTTGGACCACTGGCTGTGACTGAAAACGTAACCGGATAGCCAACAGAAATCAGTTGTGATTTAGGTTGGGTGCTAATTACCGGCGAGAGATCTGTCGTGTAGCGAACCTTCATGACCGACCGTGTGCCGCGGGCTAAGTAATATAGACTGCCGTCGTTTCCTACCCGGATGTCCACTGGCTTCGCTGCCCCAGTGATAAAATTACTGGCTTGGCTTGTTGAAGGATCGAGCTTTCTAATAAAGCCTGAGCAGTAATCGCCAAAAAAATATTTACCGTTATAGGACGAAGGGAAATTCGAAGTAGGTGGTGTATAAAATGCTCCGCCCGTAATCGCGCATCCATCAGTATGGGTATAAAAATATACAGGACCCTTAAATGCTGGATCGTTGGTCGGTCCTTCAGTAGCAGGCCAACCATAATTTGCACCAGCTTGCCCTAGATTAATTTCTTCCTTCGCTGATGCGCCGACATCATTTATGTACATAAAGTGTGTATTCCCACGGAATGCAAACGTATATGGATTTCTGAGACCCAGTGCCCAAATCTCACGTCGGCCGGTAGAAAATGGGTTGTCAAAAGGAATAGACCCGTCGGGATTTATTCGAAGAATTTTTCCAAGAAGGTTCGTTTTTGTCTGGGCGTTATCTCCATTGGCATTGTCTCCCACAGCAATATAAAGTTTGCCATCGGGCCCAAAGTGAAGTGCACCGCCATTATGATTTGTCGCTGTTGAGAGCGGATTCAAATCAAGGATTACCCTAGTACTGCCTGACAAAAACACATCGCCATTAGCCGTGACCCGAATCACACGATTGTGAGCGGGGTTCCCGGGAACTGTATAATAGAGATAAATAAAATTGTTTAAATTAAAACCTGGATCGAATGCGACACCCAAAAGCCCCCGCTCTCCGCTCGGGTCCACGTTAAGGGTTATGAAGGGGGTGCTTAACAAAGCTCCGTTTTTAATCACCCTCAGTGCGCCGGTTTGTGAGCAGACAAATATTCGACCATCCGGTGCGATTGCCATCGCGGTGGGCGAAGCAATATCGTTCGCCACTGTAGTCTCAACAAATCCCGATGGCAGAGTTGCGGCTGAGCCATAGAACGCAAAACCAAATAGCAGGAAGAGCACAACCGTAACAAAATTCCGGGTTAAGGTACTATAGGTTACGTGCCGGCCGTTATTATAAATCTTCATAGTTACTGCTCCTTGAAGTTAAGTTAAGAAATTCGGCATCATCAGGCAACGAAAGAATATGCTCGTTAAGGCTTCGTTCGAGGTGACGACCACATTTTTATCGTTGACAAAACAGCGCCTTTTTAGCTTTGCTTGCGGGCGTATTTATTTTAAATGAATGGTGCACAAAATAAATAACCTCTAAAAGGACTTTATTTATGAAAAAAGCAAAAAACTTATTACTTATTCTGGGTATTTTTCTGACTCTTGACGTTCTGAAATTCCAAGCATCGGCTGCGGATCGGCTGCCGGATCTAGCTATGATGAAGCTCCGCGATCTCAACATTGAAAATACACCGGATGGTCGGCGTCTGCTGCGGTTTACCACTATAATCATCAATATTGGAGTGGGGAAATTTGAATTGTGGGGGCAACGTGCAAATACCTCAGAGCCCCTTATGAGCGTTTCACAACGTATTTTCGACGATGCGGGTGGCTACCGCGACCGGCCTACCAATGCGGTGATGTACTACGCAGGCGACGGACATACCCATTGGCACGTAAAAAATTTGGAAAATTACGCCCTTATCCGTCTCGATAATGGAGCGAAAGTGGGGACCGGCGCGAAAAGAGGATTTTGCTTCTTCGACAATTATATTTACAATCTCACTTATGCAGGAGCTCCGCAGAGCCCTTTTTACAAGGGTTGCGGCAAAAGCCCAGGAGCCCTTGGGCCTTTAAGGACGGGGTTATCCGTCGGCTGGGGTGACTCGTATGGATGGAGGCTCCCCGATCAATTCATCGACATCACCGGCCTTACTTCCGGCCAATACCGCCTTCGGGCAATTGCTGATTACAACAGATGGTTCACTGAATCTATTGAAACGAACAATAGCACCACTGTGGACATCCGTTTACAAGGCAACAGCATAACGATCCTCGGATACGGTCAAGGCTACTGACGGAGTAAGCGGTCTCAGTGCTTCCACGCGCCAACCTGCTGCCGTTTGGCTTGCGCTTCGAGCTCCTTGAGACGCCGACGGTACGCACGAGAGTCGCGCCCGTCCGGTGTCGGTGTCCGCGTGCCGTAGATCCGCGCCAGACCATTCCGGACGAGCAACTCGGCCAAGTCCCTGCCATCTGCCGTATAAACCAATGCGTAGTAGCGCCTCGGTCCGAACACCGGGCGCCACCTAGTTTGGATGGTAAACGGCGCGGTTAGGGCACGTGCGGTGAATGCCTTGGCCTGCTGCCCGAATCGAATTGCTTTTTCTCTACTGAACCCAAAGTACGCAGCCTGTTCATCGGAGCTATACCCCCGTTGCTTGCTTCAGCCGCATAGCCTGACGACTGAACCTCACTGCATTTCTGCGGAGGGATTTCACCCGAGCGCACTGGCGCTGAGCCTCATCTGCTAAACGGCGACCGAAAATATCACGACAGGAAGATACTTCATCAACTGAAAAGTCCGATGCCTGTACGGCTTCGTTCCGGGAGGTGCACCACGGCCTAAGGCGTTGCACGTGCTGGCACTCCTCGCGAG
>JACDCK010000265.1 GCA_013817595.1 Pyrinomonadaceae bacterium
GTTTAGGCTCTGCTCTAAAGATACCGAGCCCATTTCATCTTTTGACGCCGACCTCAATGTAACAGAGACACCACAGTAGAAAGATGTGAATGACGAAGGCGCTAGCAGGTCAAACTTGACACCCATGAAACAGGTTTCCAAGCACCAAAAGGCTAATCAACTCTCATGTCTTTTGACTCGGAGATCGTTCTCCTGAGTAAAGGACCCGGTAATGCGGTCGGCACATAGCGGTGCCCGGGCGGACCTCCGCGGACGCATGAGCGCGGGGAAGGAGCAATTCGATGGCCTAAGCCGCAGAACTGAGTCACTTGTTCTCCCCGTCGCAACTTTCACGCTTGATATGATTCTTTGGATCGCATCGTCCGGCCGAAGTGGAAATACCTTTTTCCGCGTAGTTCTGCACCACATATACGGGATCCACACATATGCGGCTTTCAATGCGTCGGAGGTGCTCCTCACGGCTGGAGCTGAAGAGCTGGTTGGCTACTTACCTCCACCAGAGCCGCTGAAATCGGCTATCGCAAAACGCGACGCACGGGAAATTCGATCGGCGCTGGATGAGCTGGACGCACGCGCAGAACTCTTTGTTTTTAAAACCCACGCAAGGGCCGGAAATCTCTTCGGCACGAATTTCCCGGCAATCCTCCTCGTTCGCGATGGTCGGGACACTATGACTTCATACGCGAACTATTTAGTCGATATCAATTTCGATTCAGCCGCGTTAAAAAGCAGAGTGCGTAAGATGATGCGCTCAAAGACGGAGTTGCTCGGTCGTCGTAGCTGGGTTCACCTAGTCAAAATTTTCGTGATGATGATCTTGAAAGGACTGGGATTACGCAAGTGGTTGGTTTCCCGCAGAATCGATCAAATGCTAGCGCGTGACGAATCGGGTTGGGTGGGGACCAATCGGTCCTGGCTGGAACGGACTCCGAAACCTGTCATCGTTCGTTTTGACGATCTCATTCGTGATCCAATTGGCTCGGCCACGCGTGCCGTTGACGCGCTCGGTATAGGACTAGTTGCGCGTGCTGAAACCGCTATTCCTTCATTTCTTGAGCTCAAGGAGCGGTATCCGAGTTTTTTCCGGAAAGGGAAAAGCGGTGACTGGAGAAATCACCTTTCTCCTGGGCAAGAGCGGTTGTTCCGATTGAGGTCAGAGGAAATGATGAAAACTCTTCATCTGCCGTTGTAGGCTAACAACGAGCGCTGTTCGCGGAACTAGCAGAAGACGACATGACACCGAGCACTTCCAAACCGCTCGTTTCAGTTGTTATCCCCTGCTATAAACAGGCGCATCTGCTACCCGAATCCATTGGCAGCGTTCTTGAACAAACGTACGCTCCGGTGGAGGTAGTGGTGGTGGACGACGGCTCTCCCGATGGGACCAAGGAAGTGGCTTTATCGTATCCAGGGGTGCGCTGTATCCGGCAAAAGAATCAGGGTCTGTCGGCCGCGCGCAACACCGGTTTCCGCGGCAGCCGCGGCAAGTACATCATGTTTCTCGACGCTGATGACCGCCTGACACCTCACGCGCTCGAGGCACACCTACGCTGCTTTGCCGAGCACCCGGAAGCGGGGTTCGTCGTGGGAGACATTGACCACATCGAAACCGATGGATCGTACAGAGAATCCCCACGATGGCCTCTGTTAGAGGCTAATTTTTACGAAGAGATGCTTAGGGTCAACCACGTGGCAAACACGATTGCCGTGATGTTCCGTCGCTCGGCCTTAGAACAATTAGGGGACTTCGACATTTCGTTGCCGGCGGCGGAAGACTACGAGATGCTACTGCGTGCAGCGCGCTTGTTTCCGAGTGCACACCACCGAACAGTCGTTGCGCAGTACCGGCGGTATGATGCCAGCATGTCGAAAAACGGTGTATTGATGCTGAGAGCGATGCAACGTGTAATGTATGGCCAAATACCTTGGGTAAAAGGAAATGCGCGGCTGGAGGCCGCTCATCGGCGAGGCCGCATTTACTGGCGCGAGCGCTACGGGGCTGTAACCATCAAAGAAATGTACAGGCTCTTCCGTCGCGGTGATTTGGTGCGTGCGACCCGGGCTTTCCTCGCGTTGGTTTGGCATGTGCGCGAGCGGCTGCTCCTGTTGCCTTGGAAGCATCGGCGACGGGTTTTTGAGTTAATTCGCAGCGGCCGAAATACATCGAGACACGCCCGCGGGCAAAGCCGCAAGGCTTACGACGCTTAGGCCAACGGCATATCTCCCCCCGCTCCAGGATGCCAAGCTGGCTCGATTCTCTTTCAATAGAGCCACGGCGAGACAGTTGCCGCTACTGACGCGACCTCTGTTTCCAGACAGTCACATGAGCACGCCATCCACCGAGCGCCGTGAACCGTCTAACGATCCTCAGATCAGTGTGATCATGGGCGTTTTCAATCGAGAGCAGTTCCTTCGCGATGCTATCGAAAGCTTACTGGGTCAAAGTTTCGCCGGGTTTGAAGCGATACTCGTGGATGACTGCTCGACTGACCGGTCGCCTGAAATTCTTGCGGAGTACGCGCGGCGCGATTCACGATTAGTGGTAATTACATCCAAAGTGAATCAGGGCATCGCGAGAAGCTTGAACCTCGCTATAGCTCGTGCTCGTGCTCCGTACCTGGCGGTGATGGACTCTGATGATGTGGCATTGCCGGATCGGTTGGAGACTGAATTAAAGTTTTTTCAAGCGCACCAGGACTTTGTCTTGGTGGGTTCACACGTGAAATTGATTGACTTTCGCGGCGGCAAGATAGCAGCGGAGGTTGACCTCCCCACAGACCATCGAGACATCGATGATGCGCTGCTCGGGAGCGGCTGGCCGATCATTCACCCGACCATCATGATGCGAGCTTCGATCGTTCGAGCCATCGGAGGATACAATGAAGAGTTCAGGTCGAATGTTGATCACGAGATCTTCCTGCGGCTCGCAGAAAAGGGGAAGCTAGCGAACTTGGGAGATGTTCTGCTGTCTTATCGAGTTCACCACCGGGCAATGACGGCACAAAGAACCAGCCTCGATCATTGCTTCGTCCAGCAAGCGATTCGTGAGGCATGCACCCGGCGCGCATTGCCCTATCCACCAGATGTGAGACCGCGCAACCGCGGACTCAGCTTTCATCAGATCTACTGGCGAACGGGAGTTCGTGGCGTCCCCCAGTTGGCTGGTCTTCTACTCAGATCGCCACGTGCGTTCTGGGGCCAGTTGTCCCTGACGCTACGGCGCTCCACTAGAATTAAGAAGCTACTGCGGGTCAGAACTCGCTTCTCGCAGAAGTAGGAAGATTGCAGCGGGCTACGCGGTGCACGCGCGTCTTTTAGATCGAGGCCATGAAATTCAAGATTGGGATGTCTCCCGAGACGGAGAGCGGGCCCGACTGCGGAATTTCAATGACGCGGACTCCAGGTTGAGACTTTGATGAGTCTCACCGCAGATCGAGCGTTTCTGTAGACACCACAACCTGAGAAGATGATTTGAACGCTGCCGTTCTGGCGAAGGGGAAGGGCGACCAGTCCGGAAATGTTGGCAAGGTCTTTGGGCTTTCGCGATTCACGAAGGGCGGGAACCACGCCTACGCTCGCTCCGGCGCCAAGGTTCTGGCTGACACCCTGGGTCAACTAGTCGCGGCGAGCTTTACCGCCTCAGGAA
>JACDCK010000066.1 GCA_013817595.1 Pyrinomonadaceae bacterium
GAGGACGACTCGGAGATTATGATTATTACGCAGCAGGCCAAGCTCATCCGCATCGAAGCGAACCAGATTCGCAAAACCGGACGCAGCGCCCAGGGTGTTCGCCTGATTAAAACTGACGCGGGCGACAAGGTTACGAGCGCCTCGCTAGTTGAGGCAGCAGAAGAGGAGATTGAGGAAACGCCGGCGAGTTGAAGAGGTGGTTCTCTAAGAACTAGGAGGCAGGAGCAGGAGGCAGTTGGCAGGACAAAGACTTGCCCAATTTCCTGCCTCCTACCGCTCCTCAATTCCCTGGTCGGGCCGTATGACCCCTTCTTCTACCCAAACTTCACCGTCCTCAAAGACTTCCTTCTTCCAGATTGGCACAGTCTTCTTCAATTCCCGGATCGCCCATTCGCAGGCTTCGAATGCGGAGCGGCGGTGAGGCGCACTCACAGCTATCACCACACTGGTCTCGCCGATTTTCAGTCTGCCGGTTCGGTGAACAATTCCGATGTGGGCGATGTCGAAACGCTCGTGGGCTTCTCGGCCCAGGCGCTGCATCTCGCTGAGCGCCATTGAAGGGTAGGCTTCGTAAATCAAATGCAGAGTTCTGCTACCCTTTGTCCACTCTCGCGTATACCCATCAAGCGTTACGGTGGCCCCGCACTGGGGCAGGACAACTCTGCGCGCGACCGCTCCGAGATCGATCGGGCCGGTGCTAATTTCAAAAAAGTCGTTGGTCGAGGCGTTCGAGGCATAATCCGACCGCGGGTCGGTTCCCGCGGTCGCTCCGCGCCCCTGTTCCCCCTTCCCCCTTTCGCCTCCCGCCCCCCCACTAACTGGAGGAAACACCGCCAATTCATCTCCTTCAAATACTCTTCGCTCGGGACGCGCGTACTCTTCGTTAACTGCAAAGAGTAGTGAACGACCAAAGCGGCGTAGGGCGGGGTAGGCGTCGAGCACCTGATCAAAGGCGGACGCGGCGTTTGTCGGGTTGCCCAGGGAGAACATTATCTCACCTTGGCCCACTGCGTCGCGGGCCGCTCCAAAGAAGAGTACGCGCACCGCTATTTGACTCGTTTCGTTTCTATTCTCTTCCCGCACTGTAAGCTCGTCCAAATTGCTCATTACGTTATTAATTAGGCGTCACGGGATTTCAATCTTCGTGCCGCCGTGTCCGTTCCCTTTGGCGAGTTCATGGATGCGGGCCCGCTCTTCATAACTCGTCACCGCCCGCGCAAGCATGTCACTCAATCTTTTCAAACGCTCGGAAGTGAAGCGAACTTCCAACAGTTCCTGTTTTAACTCAGCATCAATTTCCATTGCCGCAGCGACTAGGAACGAAAGACGCTGCGGCTCTGTACCCGAAATATCGGGCAAAGTCGCGCGCTCGTCGTTAATGATACGCACGGCCCGGGCAATACGCGTAAAAGTCTCGGCAACATCCTGTGAGCTTTCGTTCAATTGCTCATCAGTCTCTTCCTCATCCTCAAAGAAGCTCACCTTCGCCACCAGGTAAGGGTCCCCACGCTGAACATAATCTTCGACCCGGTACCTGATCAGGCCAATTGTCAGGATATTGGAGCGCCCATCAGGCAACGACTGGGTTTCGGTAACTTCTGCTACACAGCCTACATGTCCAGCCGGGGGCAATTCAGTATCGGAAGCACTGGAATCGAAGTAAGAAAGGCCGAAGAAATTATTGCCCACTTGTATGTCGTCAAGCATCTTCCGATAGCGGGGCTCAAAGATGTGCAACGGCAGAGGCATACCAGGGAATAATACGACTGGCAACGGGAAGAGGGGCAATTCACGTACTCCCCGAACTCTCTCCATCACTTCACTCATGATCAAAGATTCGAGAACTGACGCATTAACCCAGGTGAGGGCTCAAGCGGAAAGTCTTTTTCATCGATCTCATCGATGACCTTAAGTTCGGCGCCAAATTTTTGATAGCCCCGGAAGCGGATCTCATTCCGACTCTGCACCACCTGTCTCTTATTGATCGCGGTGATTAAGACCTCCGAGCGAGTGGGGAGCACAAACTTATTCTCTCCAATGGTCACCCAGTCGTAATCGATCAAACTGCTGGCGGCGGTGATAGGAAAGTCCGGGGGGATCTCCGTAGCTATCTGTTCGAAGCGGAGAACACGATTGGTTCCTCGGTCGATCCAAATTCGCCCGCGCGAACCAACGTTTGCGGCGGAAGTTTTATCGGCTGTCAGCGTTAGGCGTGAATGAGGCTTCCTTACCTCGTATTCATAGACAATTGTGCGTCGGGTCTGCAGGAGGTCTGTGTCGACCGGCTTAAAGCTCGTTCTTGACTCTGGCTTGAAGAGGTCCGCCAAAGAAGAGATGTATTCGACTCCACTGGAGCTAGCTCCGCCTACATACTTGCTGTAATCCTTGCTTTCTTTTACTTCCTGTCCCAGCGGCATACCATTAACCGTGAGAACTTTGTATTCTTCGCCGACGTTAGCACGGTAGCTTACAGCTATGCTCAAGTTATCCAGAGGGATCCAGTTGTTCGTATTTCCGTAAGCGGCAGTGCGCTTGATGAGTTGCTTAACAATGAAGTCAGGCATCGCTTCTGCGGCCGCCAACGTCGCCACGCGAGTGCGGGCAAGCAGTTCGTTAGCCTCCGCCTCAGAGGGAAGAGCAGAGGCTGTCGGATTCGTGCGCCGCCGCTCGGCCTCTTCCAGCGTCCGGCGCAACAGGGCGTCGTTGCCGCTTTTGGTGGCTACCAGCGAGCGCAAACCAGAAGTCAGGGGGAAGCCAATGCCGCGGGTGCGTATCTCTTCGACTATCTCGTCGCGCTTCTCAGGATGCTGAGGCAACTGGTAAACGAGACTCACGATTTCTTTGCTTGTTAATGGACGGTTTTGACTTTGGGCATGAGCCCAACCTGACCAGATACAGACAGCGATTATCGCGGGAAAAACATGCTTTAGAGACTTGTGCATCTGGAAAATCTTTCTAAAGGGAACAGGCTGAACCAAATCCGATGGAGCAGTATCAGGCTGTGGTTGCCTCGATATTTCTAAATCAGCTTAACCCAATGCCGTGAAGACGGAAAGCGGGGCTACAGACAAGAGAACTCGATAGCCTGCCTCAAGATCTCCACGCATCGGTCAAGTTCGTCAATTGGCACAAACTCGCCTGTTTGGTGGGCAACACGGATATTACCTGGACCCATAACCACAGCGTCGGCTCCGAGTTCGATCATCTGAGCTGCTTCGGTGCCGAAGGCAACTGTTCCTGTTTTTTCCCCTGAAAGCCTTTCCAGCAGCTTAATTATTTGTGAGTCGGCGGGAACTTCGAAGCCAGAATCAGCACGGCTGGCAATCACTTCGCACTCGAAGCCAGGGTCGAGCTTCTTCTCTTCCTCCAACGCCATCTGCAGCAAATCGAGCAGGCGATTGGAAGGCTGGCCGGGGATTGGACGCCACTCCAGCGTGAAGCGACATTCACCCGCGATCACATTCTTCGCGGTGCCGCCGCGAATCATACCGATATTAAGAGTGGTGTAGGGCGGATCGAATGACTCATGCCGCCCTGCTTTCAAATCTTCGGCGATTTTTTCAATGCGAACGATTACTCGCGCGGCGCGAAAAATTGCCGAAGCGCCGAGCGCTGGGTAGGCACTGTGGCCTTCACGTCCTCGCACGATTACTTCTGCCAAACAGTAGCCTTTTCCGGCATGCATCGGCTGCAGAGAAGTAGGTTCGCCGACGATGCTGTAACGCGCCTGAAGTGGGCGGGCTTCGGCCAACCGTTTTGCTCCGAACAACCCGACTTCTTCGTCAGCAGTAAAGATCAGCGCCAGCGGCTTGCGCAGCCGTTTTAGATCGATGCCTGCGGCAGACGTGAGTGCTGCGGCGATAAAACCTTTCGTATCGCAGGCCCCGCGAGCAAATAGTTTTCCCTCACGCTCGATAAGAGTGGTGGCCTCGGCCCAGTCTGGGTCATAAGGAACTGTATCGGTGTGCCCGACCAAAGCGAGTTCCACACTCGTTGCGTCGGAGAAGTCGGTACCGGCAAGGGCAACCATGTTTATCTTCTCAACCCCATTTTCATCCGCATACGGAAAATGTTTCACACAGAGGCCCAGGGCCTGGCAACGGCTGGTTAGTAGCGAAATGATTTCCGCATTTGAACGCGATGAAACGGAATCAATGTTGACAAGTTGAGCTAGTGTTTCTTTGGCTGTCATGGTTCAGCTCCAAAGCTTCTTCTGCAAACCACGGAATCTCTCAATGATTTCATCCTGGTCCGTATGACGTCCGTTCTCAACAATCCTTTTATTGCCGACGACTACGTCTCTCACCGCAGTCTTCGAAAGTGAGAAGACAATGCTCGAAAGAAGATCATCCTGAGACGCACCGGCGATGGAGGGATCGTTGAGGTCGACTGTAAAGAAATCAGCGGACAGCCCAGGTTCTAAACCGCAGTTCGGCGCACCAATGCTTTGAGCGCCGTTGATGGTGGCGCATTCAAAGAGCTGGGATGCCAGCTCTGACCGTCCTTTGCCAACTCGACCAACCAACACAACGCGCTCGATTTTCTGGAGCCTTAAGTGATATTCAAGCTCCCGGGCGTCTTCGAGCAGATCGATTTGTATTTGACTATCTGTACCCAGGGAAACGCGAACGCCTTCCTGAAAAAGTTTATCGATCGGAACAATGCCATCACCCAGATTCCGTTCGGTGGTGGGGCAAGCACAGACTGTTGCACGCGCGTTAGCAATCATGCGGGCTGCTTTCGGCGTGATGTGGATCATGTGCACTCCGGTGAAGCGCTGGCTCAGCAGCCCTTCCGTTTCCAGCAGGGCAACGGGCGATCGGCCATACTCTTCAATACAGGCGGAGACCTCAGCCGGTTGCTCAGCTACATGCATATGAATCGGGAGTCCTTGCTCATTGCCGAAGCGCACCACCTCTTTCAAATAGTTCAGCGGCGCGGCGCGCACACTGTGCGGTGCCACCCCGACCCACGCCTGCCCTTTCAGTCCGGCAAGATCTTTACGGAGCCTCGTAAGATGATCCAGGTAGACGTCTGGATCCGCTTCAATGAAGCGAGCTTGTTGAGTGTTCGGTTCCGTTTGAAAACCTGAGCGCGCATAGGCTACACGCAGCAGAGCAATGCGCAAACCCACGTCGCGCGCTGCACGTACTACTTCCTTAGCGAGCAGATTCGGGTCATCGTAGGGTGTGCCATCCGGTTGGTTGTGAATGTAATGAAACTCTCCGACTGCGGTGATGCCGCTGAGGGCCATCTCCAGAAAAGCCATACGCGAAGCGTGGTAAATGTCTTCCGGCGTGAGTCTGGTGGCGACGCGGTACATCATTTCACGCCAGGTCCAGAAACTGTCCTTTTCGTTACGCGTGCGATATTCGGTGCGGCCGCGGATTACACGTTGGAACGCATGCGAGTGGGCATTGACCAGACCGGGAAGCATAGCGCGGTTTTTAAGGCGAATGGTGTTAGTAGGTTCCGTGGCGGCGGCAGATAGCTCAACAATCTGGCCGGCATCATCGCAAGCAATTCCTAGTCGCGCCTGGAATTGGCCAGCCCTGTAAATCGAATCTGGCAGCCAGAGTGTTTTGTCAGGAGGATTCAAGATTAATAGTCTCAGTCGGCAAGAAGGGCGGTTATCTCATTGCCGATTTCCAATTGCGGATTGCCAATTTGCCCAATCAGATCTGGCAGCCAGAGTGTTTACTCAGAACGATTCAAGATTAATAATCTCGGGGTCGGGAAGGGTGGTTTACCCCCGCTCTTAGTTAACCATTACTCATATTAAAGAATTTGATTCAGGTAAGGGCCTTCTTTGGGTTAGTGCCATTCTACAGACAGAGCGGGGGCAAGCCCACCTTCCTTACCTGCTAATTTGCGAAAGCTAATTTCTAACGCGCTGCCTGCAGCACCACTGACTTGAGATTCATGACTTCGTTTTCTTCCCTGCAATCCACTGCACAACATTGCGCTCCAGGACATCCAGCGGCACAGCGCCTGAACCCAGCACTACGTCATGAAACTCGCGGATATCGAAGTTCGTTCCCATCTCTCGGCTCGCGCGAGTGCGCAACTCCTTAATCTTCAACTCTCCCGTCTTGTAAGCCAGGGCCTGACCGGGCCAGGCAATGTAACGATCGACCTCGTTGATGATGTCGAGTTCCTGCTTGGCGGCATTCTCCATGAAATAATCGATCGCTTGTTTCCGCGTCCAGCGCATCTGGTGAATGCCAGTATCGACGACGAGACGAACCGCGCGCCACATCTCGTAGGTAAGCTGTCCAAATTTGGAGTACGGATCGTCGTAGAGCTTCATATCCACGCCTAACGACTCAGCGTACAGACCCCAGCCTTCAACGAACGCGGTGTAGCCGCCATAGCGCCGGAAGTTGGGAATATTGCCTTGCTCCTGAGCCAGAGCGATCTGCAGGTGGTGACCGGGAACCGCCTCGTGAAGCGAAAGCGCCATCATCTCCCACTTGGGCCGGGTTTCAGGTTTGTAAAGATTCACAAAGTAGGTTCCTGCCCGCGAACCGTCAGCGGCGGGCTGGCGGTAGTATGCCGTTGTCGTATCGGGAGCAATGGCCGAAGGTATCACCTCCACACCGTATGGCATGCGGGGCAGAGTCTTGAATACTTTGACAAGATTAGGATCAATTCTTTTTGAAATCGCCTCATACGCAACCAGAAGTTCTTCCGGCGTCGCATAGTAGAAGCGTTTATCAGTTCTGAGGAAGGTGAAAAACTCCTGAAGCGTTCCCTTGAAACCGACCTGGGTCATTACCTTTTGCATTTCTTCGCGAAGGCGGCGCACCTCGCTCAATCCTTTTTCATGCACCTCCCGCGGAGTAACCTTTGTTGTGGTGTATTTCCTGGTAAAGAAGGCGTACATCTCCTCGCCCTGTGGTATTTGCCAGGCGCCGACCTCATCGAACGACGCGCCCAAATACTCTTCGACGAAGAACCGTTTGAATTTTAGGTAGGAAGGAATGATGTTTGCTGAGATCGCGTTGATTGCTTCGCGCACTAGCCGTTCCTGCTCGTTAACAGGAATGGTCGAAGCGAACCGTTTGAACGGTTTGTAATACAAACTCTGATCCGGATTGGCTACGATTTGCTTGTCAATCTGCGCCGGCACGCGATTCATGATTACTCTCGGCAGCAGCACCCGAGCCTTAATACCCTCGCGCATTAGAGCTATCGTCTGATCCATGTAGGTGGGGAAGCTCTTTAGCCGCGCAATCCAGTCCTCATAGTCTTTGACCGTCTGAAAGCGCAATGAATCGGCGAGTTCGTTCTCAGACTGGATCCCGCCCCGTTGGTTGAGCGGCGCCAGATACCACTGGAATCTGTACTCCTCAATGCCGGTTTCGTAGTTCTTTTTGAAGAGATCGTAGTTCAACTGATCCTGGGGCGAGAGCTTGTTACGATCAATTTTCGCCAGTTCCTCCAAGGTCGCGCGGTCGCGGTCGTGCTGTTTCTTGATCGACTCAAGGCTCACATCCGGCCAACGGTCATTCCAGCGCCGGTCGCCTAGTTGCGAAGCCCTCGTGGGCCTCTGCTCCAATTGATACTCCCACTCACGATCGAATAGATCGTGGAGAGCTTTCCTGGTTGCAACTTCTTCCACCCCAGCGGGGCTGCCCCGCTGGGGACCCCGGTCCTGTGCGAACGCGCTGGTGCCGAAGATCGCAAGCAAAAAGCCGGAACTGACCAGGCTGAAGAGAAGAGAACGCATTATTACCTCCGAACGGTTATTCAACTTGAAAGCGATTCATACGCCCCTTACTGCCAGCACCTCTTGTGCGGCCGTGCGATCTCCGGTGCAACTGATCCGGCGTGGCGCTTCCAGATAGCTAAGGGTGAACCCGAGCTTCTCATAAAGACTCACAATTCGCGGAGTGGCCTGATTCGACAAAACTAACGGACCCGGATGCGCAGCCAACAACGCCGCCGTGCGCACCTGATCTTCCCAGGAGAAACCGCCCGCGCTGTAGGTCGTGAACTCCACGTCGTACGGCGGATCTGCATAGATGAAGTCATCTCTTTCGAGCGACAGTGCTTCCAGATCCCCGCTAGTAAACTTCCAAGTCGCAAAGAGTTTTCGGTATTGGTGGAAATCCGAAACGTAGTTGATCTTCTTGTAGCTTCCGAAGGGCACATTGAATTCGCCGCTCTGATTGAATCGGCAAAGACCATTGAAGCAAGTGCGATTCAGGAAGTAGAAGAGTTGTGCTGCTGGTTGGGTTTGGATTTTGCCCTGTTTGATCATTCGATTGAATCGATCACGGTGTGCATAGAAGAGTTGCGCATCGTTAGCCATCTCAATCGTGACCTTGAGACCATCCTGAACCTGGGAATAAAAGTTGATTAAGTGAGGATTTATGTCGTTGAGCAGAGCGCGACCGGGCTTGAGACCGAGCGCCATCGCGAGCCCGCCACAAAAGGGTTCGACGTAGCGCTTATGGCTGTGCTGTTCCCAGATAGTCGCGACCTGCCGCACCAACCAGCGCTTGCCCCCTGCCCACTTCAAGGGCGGAGTCAATGCCGGATCCTCAACAGGCGTCTGATTCCTCGCAGAACTCAGTAAACCCACGGCCGCTGACAGGGAAGGGCCAGCGGAATCTACCTTCGATGCAGCCGTCAACTTCATTTAATTGCGAGATAAATCCGAACTAATCTCTGCCGACGCCTAACGCGTCTGCCACACGATTGATGTAGTTGAACCACGAAGCAATGAGGGTGATTTGCAGAATGCCCCGGTCATCAAAACCCACGGCCCGCAGCCTTTCGTGATCCTGCCGGCCGATGTGCGTGGCATCACGACTCAATTGCACCACGAAGTCGAGCATCACCCGTTCTTGTTCCGTGATAGGCGCGGTCCGGTAGTCCTCTTGCAGGGCTTTGACCAACTCCTCATCCAATGTGACTCGACGCAGAAACTCTGCGTGGGATTCGATTCAATAATGGCAACGGTTGGTGACGGACACAACCGTGGTGATCATTTCGTGTTGGCGTCTGCTCAAGGGCAGCGCCGAGGACATCAACACACCGAAGGTAGCAAAAGCATGGTAAAGAGCGTCTGGGATAAGGCTGTGCGACGCCACAATACTGGAAGTGCCCCCATCTGGTGTGGGATGAATTGGTATCGCATATTCCGCCGGGTAGAGTTCGCGTTGCGCTTCCAGGGCCCGAGTTAGCTTGTCATCAGCTTCTGAATAAGAAACAGTTTTAATCCAGGTCATAAGAACGAATTCCTCAAAGTAAATGATCTTCCGGACGACTCAGTCGATCTTGATTCTTCGTGCGCCACTGTCGTCGACCATCGTAGCAACATTGGGAGTGCGCTTATCTGACTTAATCACAAAATTGAATTTTTCGTTTACCGGGATCATAGCGTTCCTCTGGTGCGTTGATAAGGGTTCTCCTGGTTCTCCTCAGTTTTTGTGGGTTGCTGGCCCGCAAACGCCAGCCGTGCCGCCCCGAGGAAGCCCGCATCGTCGCCACACTCAGCGCGAGTTATTTTTACGCTTCGCGCTGGCAGGGGAAACGCCCGCTCGATCACTTGCTGGTGCATGTGCTGTTCGAAGAGTTCCCAGCCATTTGATAACCCCCCACCAACAACAATAATTTCCGGATTAAGTAGATTAATCAAACTAGCAAGGCCGATTCCCAAATACACTCCCATTCGTCTGAAGACTTCGAGAGCAAGTTCATCGCCTTCCAAGCCAGCCTGGTAGACCGTTTCCGAAGCAAGATCTTCGCTCGTGTGAAGTATGGAATCTGGATAGCGTGGCCGCGCTTCGCGCGTCATTCGTACGATTGCCGTGGCCGAGGCGTAGACTTCCAAACAGCCGCGGCTACCGCAAGCGCAAGGAACGCCGCCAAATGGATCAACGCCCAAGTGTCCTATTTCCGCCGCCGAACCGTCCGCGCCGCGCCATAGTTTTCCATCGATAATGATGCCGCCGCCGACGCCGGTTCCCAGTGTTACGCACACGATGTTGCTATAGCCTCGGCCTGCGCCCTGCCACATCTCACCTGCAGCAGCAGCATTCGCATCGTTCTCAAGAGTTGCCGGCCACTTAAGTTCGCTCTCCAGGGCCGCCGCAAGTCGAAAACCATCAAGACAGGGTACGTTTGGCGCTTTGACTACTACACCGTCCTCAAAGTTAACCGTGCCCGGAACAGCTATTGCAACCGCGGAAATCTGTCCACCTCCCGCAGCGGTGTGGCGGGCGCCTTCGTGGGCAGCGTCAACTAAGGCATGCACGATTCCATCCGGCTTTTCTGCCTGGGGTGTTGGTTGTTTGAGGCGGTAGTGGATCTTGCCATCGCGGCCAACGACAGCAGCGCGAAGGTGCGTGCCTCCCAAATCAGCGGCAAATATGAGATCGGATTTTGAACCTGATTTGTTATGGGAAGAAAACATTACCTGGCCTCTGGCCTTTCGCGTATCGAGCTGCGACTACTGCTGGACGTACCTCACTACAACGGACGACGAAACATGCGATAGCCCCAGGCTTCCAGCGAGAGCGCGGGAAGGCCAACATTGCGCTTCGTCACTGCCTGTGCGGGCGCAGGCGCATCCGGCGGCAGCGGTGGCCCGACATCAGGGGTAATATCCACGTAACCAGTCACGCCCGCCGTCTCTACCAAACCAAAGAACGGCTTGCTTGAAAGATTGATCGCCACCAACATCTCTTCGTTCTTTGTGCGGCGTAAATAGGTCAACACACGCGATTCGTCAGAGTTTCGCAGCCATTCGAGCGAACCCCGTCTCGCGGCGGAGCTTTCATTTCTGAGTGCCATGATCTGTTTGTAGAAACGCGGAAACTCCGGCCGACGCTCGCCGACGGGCCAGAAGATGGGCAGCTTCTCAAAGAGCGCCGGGGCGCCTGATTCAGTCGTGTCGCCCACCTCCATGCCGTTATACAAGAGCGGAACTCCGTCGAGTGTGAAGGTCAAAGCAGAAGCCGCCAGCGCTGCGCGCTCTCCAAAACGGGCAATCGCACGCCGCTCGTCATGATTGTCGGAAAAGCGCACGTGCAAAGCATTGCGCGGCCACTCCTTCCTCTCAGCTTCCCACGCTGCTCGTATTTCCGAGGCACCTTTCCGGCCCTGCAGAACATCAGTCAGAGCGCTATGCAGCGGCCAGGAATAATCCGCGTCAAACGCTTTGACGAGCAATTCCGCCTTGTGCGCCTCGGCCAACATGAAAATGTCAGGCTTGACACGCTCCAACTCGATGCGTGCGTTTTCCCAGAAATCAGTGGGCACTTCGCCCGCTACATCGCAGCGAAAGCCATCGAGATCAAATTCACGAATCCAGAACTTCAACATGTCTGTCATGTACTGGCGCAACTCTTTGCTGTTGTAGTTGAGTGCTGCGATGTCGAACCAATCGTACGGGTAAGTGATCTTGCCCCCCGCGTCGCGCTTGTAGAACTCAGAATGCTTCATCAAGACGCTGTCCCAGGATGTGTGGTTGGCGACGATGTCGATAATGACTTTCATTCCGCGGCGGTGAGCCTCCGTGATAAGTCGTTGAAAGTCGGCCTTGGTGCCGTAGTCAGGATTGATCCCGTAGTAATCGCGGACCGCGTAAGGACTACCGATAGTTCCTTTTTTCTTCTCCTGCCCGATCGGATGAATGGGCATCAGCCAGAGAATGGTCACGCCCAGTTCCTTCAGGTTATCGAGACGCGCGGTGATGCCGTTGAAATCTCCCTGCTGCGAAAACGCGCGCGGATAGAT
>JACDCK010000266.1 GCA_013817595.1 Pyrinomonadaceae bacterium
CCAAACCGGTCTGCACTGGGCCGCGACCGGCGGACAGCTGCGTACCGTTAAGCTGTTGCTGGACCGCAAAGCTCCTCTTGAAGTGAAGAACATTTACGGCGGGACGGTGCTGGATCAGACATTGTGGTCTTCGCGTAATGACCCCAAGCCTGATCACCTTCCGATCATCCAGGCATTGGTCAACGCGGGCGCGGATGTTAACGGGTATCCAGGGATGAAGGAAGACCTGGATGCAGTGCTCCTGCGCGCCGCGAGGCCAGGCTCATAATTGGTGAATCATTTCAAACTGAAGACCAGTTTGCCGATTGTTCCACCCGCACCCGTGGCCCAGCCTATGGGCCAACCTCTAATGCTCCCACGAACGAAGCTCAACGAGTCAAAGCCCGGACCTTCGAGCTGCTTCCAGGTACGACCATCGTCCGTGGAGTAGTCTGCGCCTGACGGACCCACAGCGACGAGCATCGACGCTGGGCGCGATTGAGAGGTAACTGGTACATACGCGACGGCTGAGCGATAACCGGAAAGACCTTTCACGAGTGTCCAGGTCACGCCGCCATCGTTGGTGACGGCGAGATTGCCGACGGCTTCTTTTTCTTTTGTGTAGTCGCCACCGACGACCACACCATGCTTCGAGTCGCGGAAAACGATGGAGAAGATACCCGCAGACGATCCCGCAACTAGTGGCGTGTCGGAAACGTTCCACGTGAGTCCGCGATCGGACGTGCGTAGCACGCGGGCTTTTCGCGCGGCCCCGGTACCGATCCACGCGTGGGTTTTTCCGGTGACCGCGATATTGGTTCCACTCGCGGCAAAGGCCCCTTCATTCTCCAAGGCCGGCGGCAAGGCACTCGCGGGTACCCGCTTCCAGATCCGGCCGCCGTTTTCGGTTGTCTTGATGCAGAACCGACCGGCGATTGAATCGCCGATGACGACGCCGTGATTGGCGTCCCAGAAAGACATTGCATCGTAGAACGCCTTCGGATCGTCGTTCTTGAACTGGAGAGTCCAGCTCGCTCCTCCGTCGGTGGTCTTGTAGATCCGGGAAAAAGGACCGTTCCCGATCGAGAGGACATAAGCTGTCTGAGAATCAATCGCGTCGATGTCGCGAAAATCGAGCGCGTCTGTGGTTATCGTTAGCTTCTGCCAAGTGGCGCCGCCGTCAGCGGTGCGCAACACAGTGCTGCCGGAGCCGCTGGCCCACGCGACGCGCTCGCTCACCGCACTGACCCCGCGGAGGCGAGCAGTTGCCCCGCTGTTTTGAATAATCCAATGCGGTGTTACCAGAAGCACGGCGAGTATCAGACTATGAGGGATCATTTTTCATCTCTCATTTGACAGTCATGCGTTTGTTGGAGCCGGCGGCGGCTACTTAACATAAGGACCCGCGGACGGGTAGAGACTAATAAGCCGCTGATTTACACTGATGGGCCCGGATCAGACAAATAAGTTAGAGAACTTGCTCGATTGACTAGAAGCACCTGGATCTCTGGTTGAGTTTATTCGGTGTCTTACCTTGTTCTAAGTCCTACTTCAGATCCGCTTTATCGGCGTAAATCCGCGGCTGCTCATTATCTACCCAGGTTACGATGATCAACCATCAAACAGCGGTCTTGAACCACTTTGATGTCTGCTTTTGCCAGCGTCTCGGCAACCGAATCGTCCCGGATGCCTGATTGCAGCCACACGGCTTTCGGTTTCTTAGCCAGTATGTCGTCCAAGTGAGCGGGAACATCCTGGGAACGCCGAAAAACGTTTACTACATCGACCTCGACGGGTATCTCAATCAGCTTGCGATAGACCTGTTGCCCAAGAATATAAGTCACCTGTGGGTAGTAGACCGGGACGGGTATGATCTGAAAGCCGGCGGACTCAAGATAGCGGGGAACATAGAAGGCGGGCTGGTTCGCTTGCGCCTCAGTTTTGATCCCAAGCACGGCAATCGTTGTCGTGGTAGAGAGTAACTCGCGAATTTGCTCCGCGCCAGTGATGATGTTCTTTTGCCAGTTCATAGGCCAATTATACGAGGGAAGCAGCCACGGATACACGCCGATAAACGCCGATTCGAATAAGCGAGAGGGAGACGGGAAAACGGGAGACGGGGAAGTGGGTAGACCATAGATCGCGAATAATCGCGAATAACTCATAATTCTGCCGTTCTCTCCACAAAATCTCACGCAGCGTGGACAGAGCAATTGCATGTCTTAACTGGGACGCGTTTGTCCGCGTGAATCCGCGGCTAATTTGTTCGCTAGCCTTCGTGGTCCTGTCGGTATGCAGCTACCGCTTCTAGCGCACCATCATGCATTCTCTCAGGCCGAACATAGAGCCAGTGCTTATCGAACTCTTCATCGGTCATGGTTGCAGCTACGGTTCGCTCTTTGCTCTTTAACCATTGCTCGGCCCACTGACGGAGTTCGGGGTCCCGGTTGAGCGCTGTGCGCGCCGCATGCATGTTAAGAGGTGTGCTCATAGTCTTGTGCCACTTTCAAAATAATGTTGTCGCCCGGTCAATGGATCCAGAAACGAAATCGATTTTGCCAACAGCTTTAGCGGGTTGGAAAAATCATCGTCACATGAAGAAGTCAGCGCCGGATAGAGTTTGTCATTGATGACAGGAATTCCTAAGGCCGCGAGGTGAAGGCGGAGCTGGTGCTTCCTGCCAGTGACGGGAACCAACTGATACAGACTGAAGCGTCCCAACTTGCTGAGGGGGTTGATGTGAGTCTCGGAGTTGGCCTCGCCCGCAACTTCTTTCATGCGAAAGAATGGTTCTCCCCGCACGATGCGACTCCGCCGAGTAGTGGGGAACCTCGAGTCTTCGAGAGTTGGCGCCACGGCCTCATATACTTTTCTAACCTTCCGATTCCGAAAGAGCGACGTGTAGTGGCCCCTTGTTTTCAGGTTTAGGGAAAACAACACCACCCCGGCAGTTTCCCGATCGAGACGATGGATGGGCACCAGGGCTTCCGTCTTGCGTTGTTTTCGCAGTCGGACCAGAAGCGTTTCATGGAGAAACCTTCCCGAGGGAATCACCGGCAAGAAATGTGGTTTATCTGCAACCAGGATGTGTTCATCCTCGTAAAGCACGTGCTCGGCGAAAGGAATGGCTTTTTCATTTTCCAGCTCGCGGTAATAAAAAATGCAGGCGCCAACTCGATAGGCGCTTTCTGAATCTACGCGGCGCCCGGTTTCATCCACCACCTGACCCTTCGCCATTCGTGCAGTCCATGTCTCGGCGTCCACGTAAGGGTATTGTTCTTTGAAAAAGTCTATGACAGTTTTCCATGGACCTACGGGCAGCCATTGGCTGCTCGGGCCAACTCCTTCGACAATGGGAAGCGGAGCGTTCAAGCATTCTCCCTAAGGTGCAATGTAACACTCTTTGCGACTAATGGCAGTGGGGTATGATGAGGGCACTGTGATCATACTGCCGGATTTAGACGAAGACTTGTTGCGTGAGTGCGAGGTCGAGACTTTTCGTTCGAGTGGACCCGGAGGACAGCACGTCAACAAGACTGAAAGCGCCGTTCGTCTGAGGCATCTACCTTCGCGGATCGTCGTCACCTCTCAGCAGGAACGCAGCCAACATCGGAATAAGGGGCTCTGTCTGCAGA
>JACDCK010000067.1 GCA_013817595.1 Pyrinomonadaceae bacterium
CCCAGCAGAGCGCTGCGGGGTTTCGACGAAGGTAAAGGCTGATGAATCGTTTGTTCGCGCTTCGCTGCACTTCGTTCCGCTCGCGCTCATTGCAGGCGAGACGTCTGCGCTCCCAGCAGAGCGCTGCGGGGTTTCGACGAAGGTAAAGGCTGATGAATCGTTTGTTCGCGCTTCGCTGCACTTCGTTCCGCTCGCGCTCATTGCAGGCGAGACGCCTGCGCTCCCAGCGAATGCGCGCTCCGTTCGCTTTGAGTTGAAAGCTAATGATCTCTCTTGTGGTTGAAAGCTTATGATCGCCAGAAGAGC
Organism: Pyrinomonadaceae bacterium; assembly: GCA_013817595.1. GTDB lineage: Bacteria > Acidobacteriota > Blastocatellia > Pyrinomonadales > Pyrinomonadaceae > PSRF01. Next base: position 307 of record JACDCK010000067.1, read on the forward strand.
AGTCAGGATGGTTTCGGTTTTTGCATTGTGGCTCTTGTGTGCTTCGACTACACATGCGCAAGCGCCGACTGGCACTATCGCCGGCGTCGTGGCGGATGCCGCCGGCGCGCCTGTGGTCGGCGCTCGAGTTAGAATTATCAATCGCGACAGCGGGCTGACACGAAATCTCACCACGTCCCAAGAAGGCGACTGCAGCGCGGCGGCGCTGCCTCCGGGCGTTTACCGGGTGACGGCGCAAGCAGCAGGTTTTAGTCCGCTGGAACGCACCGCCACCGTCGAGGCCGGGACGACCACCACCGTCAATCTTGCGCTTCAGATTGGTGAGGTGCGGGAACAGGTGACGGTGAGTGACGCAACTCCGCTGCTCCGCTATGACCACCATCAGGTGGGCGGCCTGGTCAGTCGAAACCAAATTGAAAACTTGCCGCTCAACGGGCGTGACTTTCTGGAACTAGCCAAGCTTGAGCCGGGAGTTACCACGCCCACTCGCACCACCGGCAACCGAACCTTCGTTCCGGTCCTCGGCTCACCCGGAGCTAATAGTGGCAGCCGCACCCGCGTCACGGTAGATGGCGGGAGCATCATGGCAGTCTTCCTCGGCGGCTCCGCGATGGGCTTCTCGCAAGAAGTCGTGCGCGAGTTCCAGCTCACTTCCGCGAACTTCGATCTCGCCACTGGCGAAACCGCCAGTGGCGCCATCAATATCGTCACGCGCTCCGGCGGCAACGAGTTCCACGGTGGGGGGTTCTACTTCTACCGCGATCACAACCTGGCAGGATATCCTGCGTTAAACCGCGACCTGGCCAATCCGGATCCGTTCTTCCAGCGCCGCCAGTTCGGCTTTAACCTGGGTGGCCCGCTGCGCAGGGATCGTCTCTTTTTCTTCGCCAACTTGGAGCGTAACGACCAGCAGGGCGTGGCCAGCGCGCAACCGCGGACGCCTGAGTTTGTCAATTTCGGTCAGATCGCCTCCACACCTTCTCGTGGCGCGCTGTTGAGCGCTCGCTTAGACTTCCGAGCCACTCAGAACAACTATTTCTACTTGCGATATTCGCATGACCGCTCCCGTGCGTTTTCCCCGACGAGGGGGGCGTCGGCATTGCCGTCGAATTGGAGAAGACAGCAGGCGTGGGCCGACCAGAGCCTTGCCGCTCTGACTTCCACGTTGCGACCAACCCTCATCAACGAACTGCGTTTCTCCTACTTCTTCATCAGTCTTAGCGAGAAGGCCGGCCAGCCGGAAGACTGTCCGTCCGGCTGTGTCGGATTAGGAGGACCGGAAATCAGTGTGTCCGGCGCCAGCTTTGTCATCGGCAACTCGTTCAGAGGCCAAAACCTGGGCCGGCGGTATCACCTCGCCGACTCAATAACCTGGCAAGTCAAAGCCCACCGCCTCCGTTTTGGGTTCGAATACGAGTACAGCCGCGGCGGTCCAGTCCTAACAGACAATGAGCCGGTGCAGATGGTGCTTTATTCTCCCGAGGACGTGCGCAGATACAACGTCCGGCCAACTACCCTACCCAATTTGCGGATCCCGCTTCCTGCCTCGTTTACGACTGTCGAGGATATTCTCCGCCTTCCGGTTCAAAGCTTCATCATTGGCATTGGTAACGCACAACCATATCAACCCAACGGGGGCCGCACTAAGACTGGACACCTATGGCGGCTGTACTGGCAGGATACTTGGCGTCTCCATCCGCGGCTCACAGTGAATTACGGTCTCGGGTGGTTCTACGACCCGCATCCCGACCGTGACCTGAGCAAGCCGGCGTACCTGGAACCGATCTTCGGCGAGGAAGGACTTAAGCCTCCGAAAGCCGATCGAAACAACTTTTCTCCTTCGCTCGGTTTTGCCTGGGCAGGAACTCGCGATGGCAGGACGGTGATTCGCGGCGGCGGCGGGATTTATTACGACGTTTTCAATATCAATATAATGCTGGACCAGGAGCGCAATGCTCTTGGCCCGCGCGGCACGGGGCGCACGAACTACCAGCATACGCGTATCGCGAACCCTTTACCGAACATTCCCGGCGTGCCCTTCCTTGTACCATTCAACCTTACTAACCCCACCCTATTCACCGGGACACACCTGATGACGATCCTGCCCGCTCTGCGTGCAGACCTGTTGCAAAGGCGGGGTGACCCCAACAACCTGGACTTCTCGATTCGCAATATCGAGGTTGACAAGGTGGGACAAGTCGGCCTGCGCGACTTGGCTACTCCATATGCCACCCACCTGAGTCTCGGCGTGCAGCGGGAGCTCGCCCGCAACCTCGTGTTGAGCGCCGACTTTGTCTACAGACATTTCATTCACACCCCGATGCTGCCTGCTGACTACAATCATTTCTTCAGTGTCCGGGGACCCGTGATTCCCATCTGTATCGGCGCACAGAGAGACGATCCGCAGGCGCTCTGTTCAGCAGGCCCGATCAACGTTGTGGATCAATTCGGCCGGGCTACGTACAGGGGCTTGCTGGTGCGACTAGAGAAGCGCTTCTCTGGGCGCACACACTTTCTTGCTTCCTACGCCTATTCGAGCAATGTAGGCACCAACCGGGTCAACAACGACAACTGGTTGGAAGGCTATGGCCCGCTCGACCGAGATGTGCCACATATCCTGAACCTTTCCGCGGTCGTCGAGTTGCCCTGGAAGCTTCAACTCGGTTTCAACTCCTCCTACTACAGCAAGCCGCCATTCACGGCCTTTGTGGCGGGCGTAGATTTCAACGGTGATGGCACCGACGGAGACGCACTCCCGGGCACAAATGTGAACCGGTTTAACCGCGGGTTGGGAAAAGAGGAATTGAGACGAGCTGTCGATGCGTTTAACGAGAACTTCGCCGGCCGTCGCACGCCACGCAATCAACCCATCCCCCGAATCACCCTGCCCGCCGATTATGAGTTCGGGGACAACTACCTAACCCAGGACCTGCGTTTGAGCCACACGTTCGTCTTTCGCGAAAAATACAAGCTGATGCTCATCGGAGAGGTGTTCAACTTCTTGAACATCGCCAACCTGTCGGGTCACAGCGGCAACCTGGCCAATACCGCGACGTTCGGCCAGCCGACCCGTCGCGTCGATCAAGTCTTCGGCTCCGGCGGTCCGCGGGCTTTTCAGTTAGGAGCGCGCGTCAGTTTTTGAAACATTCGGTAACATCCTGTAGAGCATTATTCGGCCGCCGTCATTAGGGCCACGTCTATCTTGATCATCTGTAGTGATTTAAGGCAGTGAGAAGTAAGCCATCAGTGTTGTTTCTCTGAGGTGAAGGTTCACCTCCATCCACCAAACGGTCCCGAGAGCTCGCATTACTCTCATGACGCCGTTTTCGGTAACTACGGCGGGTTTACACAATGGTTTCTCCCACAGTTATCGCGAGGGTTATAGTGCGTACAGCGAACGGAAAAGGATGTAGTGATAGTGCCGCGATGAAGGTCGCGGCATTTTTTGGGAGTGCGCCGACTTGTTACCGTTTCGAAAAGCGACGACAATCCGCCCGCGCCTTCAGAGGCAGGCAGAGGTGAGCGTCAATCAAGGTGGGCGATCGAAATTGCTATGGCTAGGAGGAGGGCCCCCACACCAATGCCGACGCCGATGGCGATGTTTCTCGCAGTCGAGTGGCCTCGGTTTTCCTCGACCTTCGCAACGTCCGCGTAGCGAATCGTGGTCGGCGCATCAGTCTTCCGATCGCGAATCACGAAGTTGTCTTCCCCGGCCTGAGCTATGTAGCCCTTTGTTTTAGCTCCATCCTTGAGTCTGATAGTGGCCTTCGCCTTGGACCCAACTCCCAGCTTGGCAATCTTGATCTTGACCTTTTCCACTAGTCCCGCTTGCGGGTCGGCCTGTCGAGTAGCTGCTGGCTGCGAAGCTGCCGCGAGTTCCACTGCCGCGACTGGTTGGGCGGTCTGTTGGGCGGTCACTGGCTTAGTAATAGTACCTAGCAAGAGCAAGCAGGAGAGTAAACAACACAAGTTTATTTTCAGCATGATGGGTTTCCTCAATTCGTGAATTCGACGCCTGAGTTGCTGCACAACGTGAATCGAATATTTGCAGTCTTCTTTTCAGATGACTGTCTAGAGCGACGGAAGAAGGTGCAACCATGGTGCCACCAGCTTGATGCGAAATCGGGAGCAGCAAATGGGGAGACCGCCTACATTGCACCGACCATGAGTCTCCAAAATGTTTCGGATGCAATATCGATCCGACACTTTGAACCACAAACAACTGGTTCGTTGAAGAAAACTGCCGGTAAGGCCAAGCGGAAAGAGGTGAGCTTTCCGCTAGCCGCCCAAGTAGTGGTCAGTCTCACCGACAAGCTTCTCATTCACACGGCGCTTCAGCGCGGTGTCTAGTTTTGCGAAAGATCCTGAACCGTTTAGACGGTTTCAGTTGACCCGAAGTGGCTTCCACCCCGGGCTGGAGCCCGGGGGTGAATGAAATGGCCGAAGCCTAAACTGATCAATACGAACCGGTCGCCTTGACTAAACATCCAACCGGCTAAGTGGTAACGTAACTTCATTCACAAAGTAGTCATCTCCAGTCATAGAGGTTTTTACCGTGAATAGACGTTCCTTTCTTTCCACAGGCATCGCCCTGGCAGGATTGGCAGCACTTTCGGGCCTGCCGATTGTTTCCGCCTCTTTCGGGCAAGATACACAGAGCAAGAGCAAGGGTTCTAAAGGAGTCAGAAAAGTGACCAAAACAGACGCCGAATGGAAAAACATCCTCACTCCCGAGCAATATTACGTGGTCCGGAAGAAGGGGACTGAGGCACCGTACTCAAGTCCGCTCAATGAAAACCACGAGCAGGGCGTCTTTGAGTGCATTGGCTGCGGGCTACCCCTGTTTAGCTCAAAGGCCAAGTTTGATTCAGGCACCGGGTGGCCCAGTTTCTGGGAACCAATTGCCAAGCAAAATGTCCTCGAAGAGGTGGATAAAAGCTTGTCAGCAACCCGTACGGAAGTGCTCTGCGCGAGATGCGAGGCGCATCTGGGTCACGTTTTTGAAGATGGGCCAAAACCAACGGGCTTGCGCTACTGCATGAACGGGGTGGCTCTAAAATTCGTGAAGAAATAGTGACGTATCGGGGCAAGGTCCCAGCTGGAGTGTTGCCTACGGCTTTCTCCCTCGAGTCCTCTTCTTCTTTCCGTTAGCGAATGTGAGAACGTCACCGGGTTGGCAGCCAAGCGCTTGACACATCTTCTCCAGCGTGTCGAAATTGATTCCGAGCGCTTTGGCCTTCTTCAAACGCCAGAGTGTCGTGTGGCTGATGCCTGTCTCTTTAGCCAACCAATAGAAGGTTCGCTCGCGCGCCTGCAACAACTGGTCGACTCGAATCTCAATCATAATGTGTCTCTCTCATGTCAAGTTTAGTATTTACCACATGCGAGAAGTATTGTCTATGTAGAATATATTCTACATTTGACATATATCTGGAGTTGGCATAAGATGGCTTTCGAACCGAGTCCGCTTACTCCCTTCTCAGCTTCTCAGGAATCATCCAGATCACCTGAAGTCAACAGCTGAACAATCGGGGAGCTAATAAAAGCGAATTCCAGGTTCCTCAAGGCTGCTGCCGCCAAGCTGGCGCGAAGCAGATAATAGGGGAAAGGGTAGAAAATGATGACTATGAAACTTTATGTAGGCAACCTCGCGTTCGAAACTTCAAGCAATGATCTGCAGACACTGTTCGCACAAGCGGGCACGGTCGAAAGTGTTTCCTTGATCGAAGACCGCGAAACTGGTCGCTCACGCGGCTTCGGCTTTGTCGAAATGTCGAGCAAGGAAGAAGGCGCTGCTGCTATCCAACAGTTCAACGGTAAGGAGTTGGGCGGTCGCGCTTTGAACGTTAACGAAGCCAGGCCTCGCGAAGATCGCGGCGGCGGTGGCGGTGGTCGTCAGCGCTACTAGTTCGCCATTCCCGGCGAATCTTTGATGCAAGGCCTCTGGTACGACTAATACGGCGGGGGCTTTCAACCTTGCCTTGGAATCAGGGTCTTTCTCCCTAGACGCCCAGAGGAAACAAACCATGAGCATCAATAACAACACAGACAAGCCTTTTACATTTCGATTTGTCGATTCGGGATCGGCAGTTGTTCTAGAGTTGACGAATCGTGGCGACCAAACGCTCAAATCTGTAGAGATTCTCAGCATTTTTTTGAAAGACATAGAAACTCTAGGTGGTGGCCCCTCACAAGCCCACATTAGATTTGAGACGATCGAGTCGATCCAACCAAGAGGGATGGCTGTCCTGTCTCCAAGAACCTGGATTGCGGGAAAACCGGTAGACGCAGATCGCGACCAGTTGGCACGTCTCGAGGAGATTGAAGGTCAAGTCAAACCCTACGTGCTGGACATTTCATGGCAGGATGCAGACGAGAAGATGCGCTTTCAACGAATTCCGTTGGGACACTGATTCAGATCCCTCATGTGTTCAGGAATCTCTGACTTAAGAGGAAATAGAGGAATACAGATGAAGCTAAACTGGTGCTGCGTTCCAGTCATCGTCGACGACGACACTACCGAGCTGTTCCTGATGCCGGCGCCTGATGAAGTTGCCGAGCAGCAACCCGCGTTTTGTGTAACCGAATCGACGGCGGATTTGGTGTCCCAAGATTTCGCTCGATACCAGCCCAGCTTGCAGCGCATGGCAGAGGATTGGCGCGAAGCGAAAGCGCGAGTAATGCAAGACAAGAAAGCCCAGAAGCTAACCGCCGCCTCATGAACGGTCGCAGAATCCTATGACCCGACAAAAGCTTGTCAGTCGAGACACGAGACATTATCTGGTCAAGCGTCCAAACCAAATCCTTGGTAGCAGACTGAGTTGGAATCAGTTGCAGGCCGAGCTGCGGGAAAAATGCACTGACGCAGATGAAGCCATGCTGTTCAGAGGCATTACAACTGATGACGGTACTGAGTACCGCGATAAGTACGCGGATAGCCGCACTCAGGTCACCGAGCACCGTGATTAGAGAGGAGGGGAAGCGCGAGGACCGGTGCGTGAATGAAAGGAAGGTCTTACCGTTTCTTCGAAAACAGAAAGCAAGTGATTTCCGCTCTGGGACGCCGAGCTGCCAACCTCCATCGGGGTAATCAACTAACGGATATCCGACCGCTAAGCCTGCTCAAACTGACCAGGTTTCGGTTCCGACAGGTTCGCGATGGCTGCAATTAACTCGTTCGGCTCGACTGGTTTCGGCACAAACATATTAAATCCAGCAGACAAGGCGCGCGTGCGATCCTCCACTCGCACATACGCGGTTAGGGCGACAGCGGGAGTATGTTTGAGGTTTTCCATACTTCTTAGCTTACCAATGAGCGAATATCCATCTTCTCCGGGCATAGCCAGATCAGACACCAGGACGTCGGGCGTATACCACTCAAGCATTTGAAGCGCTTCCGCGGTTGAAGCGGCGGTTTGTACTTTGGCCCTGTGCGCGCTAAGCATCGTGGCCAGTATTTGAAGACTATCCCGATCGTTATCCACCACTAGAACGCGGACATCCTCCAGGGAGAGAAGAGGTTCAGCGAGTCGCTGGGTAGTCTCAGGCGACCAGGGATTCTCCGGCGCCTTCTTACGGGTCTTTGCGGGTTTTTTATCAGCCGAGAGAGGTAGTCTGATCGTGAACGTAGCGCCTCTTCCTAATCCGGCACTCTCGGCCTGCACGCTGCCTCCATGAAGCTCAACCAAATGCCGTACGATTGCGAGGCCCAAGCCAAGACCGCCCTGAGAGCGCGTAGAGGTGGAATCGGCTTGACGGAAGCGGTCAAAGATGAATGGGAGGAACTCCGCGCTGATGCCTTGCCCAGTGTCACTCACACAGACCTGAAGGGCTGCGTTAGCGCGTTCGACGCGAACTTCAACTCTGCCGCCTGAAGGAGTGAACTTGATCGCGTTAGCGAGGAGATTCCAAACCACCTGCTGCAAGCGGCTGGAATCACCCAATGTATGACGAACCGACGGATCGAGCGTCACCTCCAATTGAATGCCTTTAGAGTCAGCAGCCAACTGCACGGAATCAATGGCCGAATTGATGACCGAGGCCACATCAACTGGCCCCAGGTTGAGTCGAAGCCGGCCCGTGATCACGCGCGACACATCCAGAATATCTTCGATCAGTTGGGCCTGTGACTTTGCGTTGCGGTCGATCGTTTCGAATGCGCGCGCCATCGTGGCTTGATCGAGCCTGCCGCTACAAAGCATATGGGACCAGCCCATGATGGCGTTAAGCGGAGTGCGAAGTTCATGTGAGACCGTTGCCAGAAATTCGTCCTTCATGCGATCAGCATTCTCCGCCTCAGCCCGCGCCATCTGTTCGCGGACCAGCGAAGCTCGCAGTTCTTCCTCAGCTGCTTCCCTTTGCCTGATCTCAGCCTGGAGCGTTTTTGCTTTCTGCTGTAACTGGATAATCGCGCGGAGGCGGTCGTCGTGGTTAACCAGATCGGCGTAACTCTCGGCCGGGATCACGCGGGAGTGGGCTGTACAAACGCCAGTGAGCGGCTCTACAAATTTCTCACCGCTAAACCCGTTGATTGGGTACGCGCAGAATAAGGAAAAGGAGTAGTTCTTCTGCAGACCGTTCCATAGTTCCTCCAACCGGATGGCGGCTGCGTAGTTGCCTTCCGCCCAAAGGAGCGCGACCATTTCGCCGAAAGCTCTTACACAATTGCGGCCATCCGTGACACTCTCGATTACATTTCCAATAACTTGAGTGAAGCGCCTCGGTTCAGGCGACCCGTCCACCATAAACTTTGAGAGAGTTTCCGCCGCATCCAGAGAGACATATTGACCACGCGCCTTTGCGATTAAGTCCAGCCCGTTGGCCCGCAATAGCTCGTCAAGACCTTCCCGATGAGCACCGGTCGCTACAACTAGAGCACCATCACCCGAGTTGATGGCGGTGCCGATGAAACCGCTCAGCGAGTTCAGCAAAAACCCGTCTGCTTCGTAGAACTGAACAAAGTGTTCAGAATCACTCATCCGACGCCAATCCGTTTGCGGCGCAAGGTTCCACGCGCTGACGTCACCAGGGTTGTCCTGAATAATTTCAGAAACACAGTTACCATCAAGGTTTGGATTGAGCAAGAGAGCCTCTCCTGGAGTACCGTAGAATAACAGCCAGATAATACCTATCGATGCCGAACGCATGCCATCTGCAAACGTTGGGGGCCCCTGTCGATTCGGCACTGGGTAGCGGCTTCCGACGAGCGCTTCAATTCAGGGGTGCAAGCGGCCTCGTATTTTACCCATCTTCTCCTTTGAAATCCAGAAGTAAACTCGCGGAAATTGTACTCTTTCTGTGTTTGACCGCCCTTGCTGACCAAATCTCGATTAGCTGTACTCGGGCAGTCGTTGTTTAGATAGCCCGTTTGGACCTGTGAGCAAGCCCAGCAGACAAACGACCCACTGTTACAATTTCTTGCTTTTTGGTGCTGCGATTCTTCCGACTCTGCGTTTCGTTGACGAAGGTGAGGAGGTCGCCCGGTTGGCAGCGAAGCACTTTGCACATTTTCTCCAGGGTCTCGAAATTAATTCCGAGCGCTTTTCCTTTCTTCAAACGCCAGAGCGTGGTGTGGCTGATTCCCGTTTCCTTAGCCAACCAGTAGAAAGTTCGCCCATGCGCCTCTAATAGCTGATCGACTCGAATTTCAATCATAATCTACCCTCCGTTAGTCTATTTACCACATGCGAGCAATATTGTCTATACAAGATATATTCTGTAGTTGACATATAACTGCGGCTGGCGTAGGGTAGAGTTTGTGAGTGGGGCGGCGGCTCTGCTGACGCTGAGGGCTGGCAATTAGTTTTCACCGGGGAGGGGGGCGGATAGAAAGTGTCCGCCCCTCACTGTGAAAGGAACAAAGCATTCTACGTGCAACTCTTCAAGACCCGGGTTCGTACGATCCATGTTATACTTTTTTGAGCTGACTGGATGTTCTCAAGAAACCTACTCTCGACATCAGGATTAGCGCGAAACGCGCCCTCCTTGTGCCGACTGTTGTTTTTCAAAAACGCGACTAGCGCCAAAGAAATCTTGATGCTCGAACGCACACCAAAACAATTCGACTTGGGCAAGCCGCAGCGGCTGAGCAGCGGCGCGCTCAGAAACTCTCCACACGAGGCAGCGGGCGAAAAAGAGAGTACTGTTGGAGATGGCAACTAACACCTTGTATGCCATGCAACGCGCCAATGGTGACTGGTTCGCGCTTGACGATCACGGCAGGTTTCGAGTGCCGGTTTTTCATAGCACGAGCGAGGCCATGATAGCGTGGTCGCGTGACACCGGAATGGAATGCTTTAGACCGGTGGTGCTGGATGAGGCTGCGTTTGTGAATATTACAACGACGGATGAAGGAAAGGCTTGCTTCTGGCTTGTGAGCGATCCTTCTATCGATCTGAGCCGCGGTCGTGCGCTAGATCATGCTCAGCTCGGCCTGATCCTGCGGAATGGTAACGAACTAATGTTTTAGCGATAACCTAAGGATTGAAAGTTCATATGGCCGTAACAAGAACAAGCAAACCGTCACGAAATGATTTCAGCGACGTTGCCAACGAAGGGGTCTGGCCGGGAATAGATTCAAGGTTCCGACTGATTATCGTAGCCGGCTTGCGAACGAAGCAACTACTACACGGCTCGCAGCCACGCATCGAGACTGACCCGCTGAGACGAAGAAATACTACTATTGCGCTCGAAGAAGTGAAGCGAGGGTTAGTGCCTTTCACGGTCCCGGCTATGAAGGACAACGGCGGAGGCTTTGATCGACCTCTGAGTGGAAAATCACAATCGATAGCGTAAACGCCCATATAGGCCCCATAACGATGAACGGATTACGAGTCTATATCAAGCCCAATGGAACGGACCTGCGTAACAGCCAAGAGGTTTTCTATAGCCGACGCGGGAATGGTCCCTATTATCGCTGGCTTTATGAGGAGAAGGCCGCCCAATGGCGAGTCTCACGCGTTATCGCGGCAGACTTCACACCACAGTCACTCGCTATGGCCAGTTGGAAGGCCGTGCCCGTAGCGCTGCAAACGAGGTTGGGTGAACACTACCTGGAATAGGGTGGAAGACTAACAGGCACTAGCCACCGCTGGGCTCGAGCGACTTTCTTGGCGAACTTATCCGCAGCCGGCTTAGGTCTGGCGGAGGTGTTCGTAGGTCCCAAACTATTCCCAACCACGAGAGCGCTCGGAGCGTGTAGTGAGAAACGTCAAGCTCCCACCAATAAAAGCCCTGACGCTCCGATGAAGGGTAGTAGTGATGATTGTTGTGCCATCCCTCACCGAGAGTGATTAGCGCGACAAAGAAGTTATTGCGGCTATTGTCATCAGTCGCGAAACGGCGCTTCCCGAAAATATGTGCGAGAGAATTCACCGTGAAAGTCCCGTGATAT
>JACDCK010000068.1 GCA_013817595.1 Pyrinomonadaceae bacterium
GCGCTGAGTTGCTCACACATACGGCCGTCGCCGAACGGCTGCGTGAGATTGCTCGTCAGCTCGAAGGTACGAAAGAGCGGCTTGTGGTGCAATCAGAGGGATTGGCGCGCGAAGGTGAAAGAGCCGCCGCGCAGCATGCCGAGCGCAAGACGGAGGCGGAGAGATTTGGCCACGAGATCACGACGGCGCGCGAACACATCGCCAGGCTTAACGCTGAGCGCGAAACGGCGGTTGATGCTGTCATCAAGGGTCACGAAGCCGTAAGTGATACCGACGCCGAGCTAACTCGTGTGCGCGATGAATGTTCCCGGACCCTGCACCGGCTGGAGAGTTTGAAAGAACTGGACGAAAGACGTGCTTACTACTCATCGGCAGTTCAGCTCCTGCTTTCTCAAACCGAAACGCCGCGCGACTTTCATTACATCGGCACTCTGGCCGATGCTCTCAAGGTTGATGCCAAGTGGGAACGAGCCGTAGAGGGTGTGTTGGGCTCATCTCTTCAGTCGATAGTGGTGCCCACTCCGGATGATGCGGCACGCGCCGCGCACTGGTTAAGGGAGAATAACGGGGGCCGGGCAAGTTTTCTCGTCGCCGGACTGCACGGTGCGAGTGATGAGATAGAAACCGTTTCGCGCCAGATGGAAGAGCGTCCCGCGCTGTCTCTTACCTACGCCAGCGAAGATCTCGAAGGACTTCGGATCAGCGACCTGCTGGGCGCTCCCCGAGAGTTGGTTTCAATCCTACAGCGAACGATGCCGCAACGGGTGGGTGCGCGCATAGCTGGCAATCTTGACGATGCCATAACGAGGTCGTTGGCTACCGGCGAGGTTTACGTGACGCTTAATGGCGACTGGGTGGCCGGAGGTCAATTCGTTAGCGCGGGCGACGCGCGTGCTGTTGAAGAAGGGGCCGGGCTGTTGGCCTTCAAACGAGAGTTGCGCGAACTGGAAGCACGCTCCAAAGGGTTGCGGTCTGAACGCAGCTCGGCTGAACAGGCAGCAAAACTGGCCCGCACTCGTCTTGAGGGACTGGAAGACGCGGTGGTGTATCTGAACGAAGCCATCGGTCGCGAAGAGCGCGAGGCAATGACCCGCGAGCTGACGGCGACCGGGCTGGCCCAGGAGATCGAACGCACTGAGCGGCACATGCGTGTAGTTGCGAAAGACGCAGAGCGGGTTGAAGACGAGCGGCACGAGGTTGAGCAACGCCGGCTTACAGCGCTGTCCGAGGCTGAAGCAGCCGAGGCAGCACGGCTTGCGTCGGGCGAGACCGTAATCAAAGCTTCTGCCTCGCTGGCCGAGGCGCGACGGGAAGCTGAATTAGAAAGTGAAGGTCTTGCCGTCCAAAGGGCTACGGCCGCTGCGGCTGCGGAAAGAAGGCGCGCCAGCGCGACGGAACTGCGGCGCATGGAAGGCGAGTATGCCGACCTCGCAGCTAGAGTGGAGCGGCATAGATTTGAAGTAATTGAACTCACCACTAATATTGAAGAGTTGCGTCAGTCGATCGCTGGGCTGGAGCAGAGAGCCAATCGCGTATCCGAGGAACGAGCACACGAAGAGCAGGAGATCACGACTCTCTCCGGCAGACTGGAAGCTGCGCGTCAGCAAGCCGACGCGTTGTCGGCAGAACTTTCAGATCTAAACCGCCGCGTAGCGGAGATCCGCGACTCGCGCGGAGGCTTCGAGGTGCAGCGAGCGGAGGCCCAGGCCCGACTCACGTTTGTGCGCGAAAACTGCGCCGCCGAATTGAATCAGTCGCTCGAGGAATTGGCCAGGGAGTTGTCGCCAGCAGAAGAGTTTAATCTGGACGCGGGCCATGCGCGGGTTGAAGAGCTACGCTCCCGTATCGAAGGCTTTGGCGCAGTCAACATGATGGCCCTGGAAGAGTTGTCTGAATCAGAAGAGCGATTGTTGTTCCTGACAGCTCAGCGACAGGACATAGTTGATGGCATCTCCTCGACCGAGGAAGCGCTGCGCGAAATTAAGAAGCGTTCGCGCGAGCGATTCCGTCACGCCTTCGAACAGATTAATAAAAACTTTGGCGAGTTGTTCAAAGAGCTTTTTGGCGGTGGCCGGGGCGAGATGAGCCTGATAGAGGCCGACGACCTACTGGAATCCGGCATCGATGTCATCGCGCAGCCGCCGGGTAAGCGTTTGCAAAACGTGCTGCTGCTCTCGGGCGGCGAGAAGGCAATGGCGGCGTTGGCGTTGGTTTTGGGTATCTTCCACTATCGACCGTCGCCTTTCTGCTTGCTCGACGAAGTCGATGCTCCGTTAGACGAAGCAAACGTGGGACGGTTTACTGACAAGGTCGCGCAGATGTCCGCGAACACGCAGTTCATTGTCATTACTCATAACAAGAAGACGATGGAAATGGCCCCAGCGCTCTATGGCGTGACGATGGAGGAGGTCGGCGTGTCGAAGCTTGTTTCCGTGAGATTTGAGTAAGTTGATTCCGCGGCTCTGCCGCCTCTCTTGCAGAAAGGCTATGAGGCTGTACTTGGAGCAGGTCCGGGTCCAACACTCAACGCCCAGTAAAACCGAAATCAAGACGAATTGAGTTTAGGATCCGGTTGCTACCGCTCGCGGTTCTGTAGTGAGCGACGACGTTGCGCGCGCTCAAAGTTGTTCCTTAACTGGGCTATGTTTTGACACAGCCTAGCTGCCTTTCCCACAGGGGTGCGGCAGGGCCGCCACTGCTTTTCCTTTCTGGGATTCCCTTACTCCCGCACTTTCGCTAGAATGCCTCATCGCAGACGACTTGATGGCTAAGCGAACTTTCCAAACTCTGCAGCTGTTCCCCGCCGCGCTTGTACTCCTGGGCGCGGCGATTTTCACTTGCGTTGAAGCGCAACCACTGAGGCTGACGGAACCAGTAGTCACGCGCCCTCTGGATTTCCCAGCCCAACAGTTGCCCGAACCAACGACCAGGAAACAGAATAACCGTCCCGGGCAGTCACCCCATCCCGCAGAGATCACAGAAGATTCAAAGGCAATCGCGGCACCCGTGACGTATTCCTATGAATTCTCACAGCCGGAATTTTACGTCCGCCATATCGTCATCGAACACGACGCCAGCGGCCGGGGGAAAATTACTTTCGAGCGGCTGGATGAAGAAACCTCGGTGGTGGAACCCATTGATTTGTCACCCTCAGTCCTGAGTCGATTGTCGGAATTGTGGCAGGCGTTGAGATTTTTGGAATCGCACGAAGACTATCAAGCCGACAAACAGTTTCCTCACCTGGGCACCATGCGCATAGGAATGGCCCAGGGCACCCGCAAACGGACGGCCGAGTTTAATTGGAGCAACAACGCGAGCGCATCGGCGCTGGTGACTGAGTATCGACGCGTCGCGGATCAGGCAATTTTCGTGTTCGACATGTCTGTGGCGCGCGAGAACCAGCCGCTCAATGCTCCCAAGTTGATGGATTATCTGGAGTCGGCACTGAAAAGAAACTGGCTTTCAGATTCTCAGCAACTGATTCCACTCCTCAAAGAGATCAGCACCGACGAGCACCTGCCGTTGATCGCCCGTAATCACGCCCTGCGTTTGTTGAAGAAACTCCAGAAGTAATAATTCGCTCGAAGCGCTTTCTGAAGAAGCCTTCAATAGAGGCCGAAGCTGACTGGAGTTGGAAAGTCTCAAAGGTAATGAAGAGTGGTTTACGCTCGTCTCCAGCGTTCCCTTCAGAAAAACTACAGAGTCGCGTTAGCCATCCTGCAAAATTCCAGCACTCGATTTTCCGCCCAGAAGCGATCCTCCTCGTTGGCTGCAGCGGCGACGAAAGCGACGTGGCCGCCACGCTCGGGTCCCAGCAGGAGAATGTATGGATTGGCGCCGACCGAAGGATCGCGCAGCGGGGCGAAGGGAATAAATGGATCATCCTGCGCGTGAATGATTAAGGTGGGCACTCTGATCTTGTCCATTACTCGAAGGGCGCTGGCCTTGTCGTAATAGTCGGCGGCGTTGGCAAAACCGTGGGCTACCGCAGTGAAGCGTTCGTCAAACTCCCTGATTGTGCGGATCAGGTGAATCTCACTGGTATCGTAAACCTCCGGATAAAGTTTACCTTTTAACCTGATGCGATTCTTCAAACGGCGCACGAAGTCTCGGTGGTAGACCCAATTGGAACGTTGGCAAATCGAGTTGGCGCTGGCATCAAGATCGATTGAAGGTGAGATGGCGGACCCGGCAATGATTTCTTTGGGCGGGTGCTCGCCGTATTCTCCCGCGAGTTTGAGCACCATGTTTCCTCCCAGTGAGAATCCGATGAGGAATAGCCTGCTCAAGCCATCGCGTTCGATCAATTCCCTGACGACGGCGCGCAGGTCCTCGCTGAGTCCCCCGTGGTAAAGCGTGGGAGTCAGGTGTTCCGTGCCGCCGCAGTTACGAAGGTTCATTCGCACCACGTTGAAACCGGCACGAAAAGCTTTTTGAGCAGTAGCGAACATGTAAACTGCGTCGCTTGAACCCTCAATTCCGTGCCAGAGCACAATAGTCGGATGTGCAGCGCGATTATCGTGCCAACGACAATGAGCAAGGACCCGGGTATTCGGAGCAACCTCAAATAAACGTGTCTCATCGCCCGGCGCCCGGAGTCGAAAGCGCCGCGGCCAGGCAAAACTGGCCAACGTCTGGGCGTGACCGCCGCGGAAAACCGGATGCGGTTCGAAAGGTTTGTCTGCGAAAACCTGAGCAACCTCTGAGAGAAAAACTCGGACCGCAGCGGCGCTGAACGGCGAAACCGTGACCGAAACCTCCTTGGTCGAACTCGAAATAAACATCAGCGTTTCCACCAGACTCAAATGTATCCGGTCTTCATGGGGTAAACTTGTCCCTTCAAGTTACTGGCTAGATTAAGCTTAAGAGTTTAACCCAAGATTGTGAAACAGAGGAGCACGCTAATCTAGTCAACGTGGGTCTATCAGAACTGATGAAAGCGAACAGATGGCGGGCGCGCACTAAGCACGATCTCATTTTTGAAGTCTGGGAGGCTCTCGATTGTGAGTCGGTCGGTGCTCGCGAGCTAAAGCAAATTCAGAAAGTCATCAGGCAAAAATTCGGCGCCGGGAGTATGGATAGCCCGGCATCAATTGCGCGGACTGTAGCCGATGAAGGCGCGGTATTGCGTCATCCAGAAGTGTTGAGTCTGGATACAGAATGGCGCGAGCGAGAATTGTCGGCACTAATCTCGCCAGATGAATTGAACTTCTCAGGTCTGGCAGAGGCGTCAGCCTCGATTAAGAAGCTCGAGACCTTACGTCGAAAGTTTAAGCAGAATAGCGAGCAACAGCAATTGGGTCGCCTGAGTGAGATGACTTTAAAGTTCAAACAAGACGCGTTGGGTTGGGCGCGCAGCAAGACCGTCGAGAGGCAGAAGCGGCTGGAAGCCAAGGAAATTGCCCAGTGGCTAACTGTCTGGCTTCAATCGCCCGACATCTTTGAAGATTGGCTAACTCTGCGCCAACGGTCACCTGAGTTCATTCAACTCACATCATGAACACGTTGCCGACGCCTCGATAGCATGTTTTTCAGCAGCTTCCTCGTGCAGATAACTGAATAGGAGAGTGGGCGCCGCCGGATCGCGGGGCGGTGGATTGCTCACATTGGCTTTCCGAAAGTCTTTCGCTAAACTGAACTGCAGTTTGTTAGGAGGTCCTCACAATGAGCAATGAAGAACTCGACAGAAGAATAGAATTTATCATTGAGCAGCAAGCGCAGTTTGCCTCTGATATTTTGCAGTTGCGTGAGGCCCAAACCCAGACGGAACAAATTGTCGCTCAGACCAGCCAAACTGTGGCTCAGACTAGCGAAATTGTGGGCCAGACAGGCGAGATTGTGACGCGGCTCGCGCGGGGAACGCTGGAAGGCTTCAAGGAAGTGAATGCCAAGATCAACTCGCTGGTTAATTCGCAGATCCGCACCGATGAGAATGTGCGTCGTACAGATGAGAGTCTGCGAAACTTCATCGCGGTTGTCGATCGTTACTTTAGCGAAGGCCGAAATGGACAGTGAGAGATGTGATGAACGCTTCCTCGCCCTCCACAAACAAAACGCTTGCAGTGGAACGGAATTAGCTGTGGAAATGAAGTCTGTGTCGCCATCCGCTCGAGTCGAAGAACACTTGCTAGAGGTTTTTCGTAGTCAAACTCCTTCGCTCCAGACGCGGCCGGCGAGTCGGAGGCGTTATTGGCTGGTGCTGCGGCTGCCGTTGTCTTGATGGCCCTCGGAATAGCCGGCATGAGGTGGGAGCTCTATGGACCGTCTCAGACTTCAATTAAGACAAGCAATAACACCGAAGCGCAAATTTTTCCTATAGCTTCAACCGGTGCCATCCATCATCAAAACGCAGAATCCACGCCGGAGCAGACGGCTGCGTTCTATCGGCCAAGGCGAAAGCAATCAGTCCGGAAGCCGGCGAGGCCTTCTTCAAGTGGAAACGAGACGCTTGTGGCGAAGGGAACGGCGAGGGCAACGAATACGACCGAGGCCGCCAACTCAGCACAGAGTGAAGTAACCACTCAGTTTCTGCCGTTGAGTTATGCGAGTCCGGTGAGCCTGCAGGACGGTGGACACCTCGTGCGGGTGCAGCTGCCGCGGTCAGCAATGGCGCGCTTTGGCTTGCCCGTGAATATGGAAAGGCACGGCGAACAAGTGAAAGCGGATGTGTTGGTGAGTGCGGATGGTTTGGCTCGCGCAATTCGTTTTGTGCAGTAGTGCGAACGCAGATCAGGGACTAATCAAACTGGGCTTGTGCCCGCTGAAAAAGGAAAAAGCAATGAAAAACAGATTCGAACTATCTGGCGGAATCGCTCTGGCGGTAATGGTGAGCTTCAGTGTGATCTCTGCGCAAGAAAGACAGCCGGCGCCGGAACGCATAATGATCGACAAGATCGAACACGAAAGAATGATCCAGGAACACCCGCATCCGCCGATGCCACATGGAGGCGATTTTATTTTCCTCGCCACGGAGATGGCCTTTGATGGCAAACTAGTCAAAGGCGCGCCTTATTCCGCGCAAGCGGTAACCGAGAGCACACACACCTTGAGTGACGGCAACCGAATCGTCAACAAGTCAACCGCCGCGGTTTACCGCGACAGTGAAGGTCGCACTCGGCGCGAACAAACACTAAGAGCCATCGGTGCGTTAGCCAACGCCGGCGAGTCACCGCAAACGATCTTTATCAGCGATCCTGTTGCGGGCACTAGTTATACTTTGGATCCCAGCATACGTATTGCTCGCAAGATGCCGCCAATGCGTTTTAAGATCAGATCTAAGACGCCGGCTCCGGAAGATAAGTCAGGTGCTACACTCGATGCTCTCTCGTCCGATCAAATTGAAATCGAGCGCTCCGTAATCGCGGGCACGATGGCGCACGAGCCCGTGTTCACATGGGGTTGGCGAAACCATCAAGCGAGCACGGAGTCTCTCGGAAGGCAGACCATTGAGGGAATTGAGGCCGAAGGTACGCGCAGCACAGTGAAGATTCCCGCAGGTGAGATCGGTAATGAGCGGCCTATCAAGATCGTTAACGAACGTTGGTATTCGCCTGAGTTGCAGACCGTGGTGATGACTCGACATATCGATCCGCGCTTCGGTGAAAACAGCTATCGATTGGCCAATATCGATCGCACCGATCCCGCGCGTAGTCTATTCGAGGTTCCCGCAGGCTATAGAATTGAAGAAGGTCCGGGGCCAGGTCACAAAGTGCGCCTGAGGAAACCTGCCGGCGAGCAGTAGAATCACGCGAAACTCCTCCCAACGACGAGTTCCATGAAAACCAAGAGGGGTCACTCGATTTCCGATTCGAGTGACCCGTTTTTCGGCGAGCTTCGGCTGAATTGGAGCGTAAACCTACTCTTCGTCTTCCCCGCCGCGAATCCGTCCTTCCGCCCGCGATTGCTCGACAATCTTATGAGAGAGATTGCCAGGCACTGGATCGTAATGCGAAAACTGCATGTGGAATGAGCCGCGCGCACCCGTTATCGAATTCAGCGTTGACTGGTAGTTGAGCATCTCGGACATCGGGACCTGAGCTTTGATCACTTGCTGCTTGCCGCTGGTTTCCATTCCCTGCACGCGGCCGCGACGCGAGTTTAGATCGCCCATGATATCCCCGCTGTTTTCCTGGGGCGCCAGGATCTCTACGTCCATTATCGGTTCAAGTATCGATGGCTTTACCTTCTCCATGGCCGCGCGAAAGGCCTTCCGACCAGCCGCGCGGAAGGAGTGCTCGTCGGAGTCAACGTTGTGATACGAGCCATCAATCAATTGAACCTTGAAATCCACCAGGGGATAGCCCGCAATTGCTCCTGACTGAGCCGCTTCGACGATCCCCTTTTCAATTGCCGGCCGAAACTGCTGCGGCACGGCGCCACCGAAAATCTTGTCCTCGAAGACAAACCCGCCGCCCCGTGGAAGAGGCTCGAAGACAACTTTGCAATCGCCAAATTGTCCCCGGCCGCCGGTTTGTTTCTTGTGACGGCCCTGAACCTCTGCGCGCTGCGTAATGGTTTCCTTGTAAGGTACCTTGGGCGGATGGAGCGTGACTTCGACGCTGTAGCGCTTTTTCAGCTTTTCCACAACGGTCTCGACGTGAAGTTGACCTGAACCGGAGAGCAGAAACTCCTTCGTTTGCGAGTCACGGCTGAAATGTAATGCTTGATCCTCTTCCAGAATTTTGTGCAGCGCTACGCTAATTTTCTCCTCATCCTGACGCGATTTTGGCTCGATGGCAAAAGCGATGGCGGCTTCGGGATACTCAACCGGGGGGTAGACGAT
Organism: Pyrinomonadaceae bacterium; assembly: GCA_013817595.1. Lineage (GTDB taxonomy): Bacteria > Acidobacteriota > Blastocatellia > Pyrinomonadales > Pyrinomonadaceae > PSRF01. Next base: position 8,783 of record JACDCK010000068.1, read on the forward strand.
TGGCTCTTGCTTGTCGCAGAGGGTGTCACCGCTTTGGGTCTCCTTCAGTTTAACGCACGCAATAATGTCGCCCGCATGGGCCTCAGGAACCTTATCGAGTTGCTTACCCTGAACGAGATGCAAAGCCCCGAGTCGTTCCATCGTTCCCCGGGGTGAATTCAAAGCGTTGGCGTCCGTCTGCAGCCGACCGCTAATGACCTTCATGACGTTTATGCGGCCCGCAAAAGGATCGGCCACTGTGCGGAAGCAGTAAGCTGAAAATGGTTCACTGTCGCTGTAGCGGCGCGCAATCTTTGGTGCATCCGGACCGGCGTCTACGGGAAGTCCATACTCTGCTTCATGGTGCGCAGGGTCGGGCGCATAGTCCACGATACCGTTAAGTAAAGCACGCAATCCCACCAGCGTAGCACTTGAGACAGCGAACACCGGGCACAGTTTGCTCCGCGCCATGGCGTTGTTGATATTGGGAATAAGGTCGGCTTCCTCAAGAGTCCCTTGTTCGAAGTACTTCTCCATCAAAGCATCGTCGGATTCGGCTACCAGCTCAACAAGTCGCTCTCTCGCTTTTTCAACCAACTCCCGTCCGTCGCTCGGGATATCAATCTCTTTCGCCTGACCGTCTGCACCCAGTTCGTAGGCTTTCATATGAACAACATCCACCACACCGCGAAAGTCTTTCTCTCTTCCAATCGGCAACGTAAAGGGAATAATTGCTCGGCTGAACGTCCGCTGGGCGCTCTCAAGTGCTTTGGCAAATTCCGAATGCTCCTTGTCGAGCTTGGTAACAACCATGATACGGGGCACGATGAACTCGTTTGCGTAAGCCCAGGTTTTCTCCGTTTGCACCTCGACACCCTTAACACCATCAACAACCGCAACGGCACAATCAGCGACCCTTAAGGCCGGGCGAGCGTGGCTTACGAATGCAGCATATCCAGGGGTATCAATAAAATTGAGTTTGGTTTCCCGGTGGTCTAAATGAGCGAGTCCGATATTGAGGGTGATCCTGCGAGCGATGGAATCTTCTTCGTGGTCGGTGACCGTCGTGCCTTCATCCACTTTACCCCAACGAGGCGTTTCACCGGCGACGTAGAGAAGGGAACTGATCAACTGCGTCTTCCCTGCGTCGCCGTGTCCAATGACCGCAAGATTGCGGATGGCATCTGTCGAATAGACTTTCATAGGTTAATCCCTTTCCGGTGTGTGAATTTAGGCGAAGGATACCCATCCGCTTCGGTTAAAGCCCGATTGGCTGGCAGGATGTGCTCCGGATTGAGGAGGTAATTTATCTGAGCGAGAAGGGTAAACGCAAGTTGAACCGAGAAGGGCCCGAGCATTGATCTGAGCGCTCTGGTAACGGCGCTCTCCTGGAGGCTGCTCGGCCCGTCGACGTCTGGGCTCAACCCGCTTCTGTGGCCTTAAAGCGGCCTCTTTAGCCAACCGATCTCACGAAAATTGCATCGAAATTACTGACAAAAAGTTGAAGTTTTTTAAGGAGAAGGAACATGTCTTACCGAAAGATGCTTTCGTTTGTCGCAGCCCTGGCGGTGTTATTCGCTACCACGACCGCGACATTCGCAACCGGTTCAGAAAACCCTATCAGCGACAAGAAGAACGTGCGTATCTTGACGCCGCTGAATATTGCCATCCTCATACAGGATGATCTTATTTCTCAAGTGGGTAATGAGCTTGATATCACGCGCGACTTTATTCGGTCGTTGCTTGCCGGATCGCGAGTAAAAATTGGTTATATCACCAGCGGGACTCTGCAGGTTCGTCAGCCGTTTACGACGGATCTGGACGGGGCAGCGCGTTCGCTGCGCATTCCGTTGGCCAGCGGAGCGGCATCGCCGTTCAATCCCTATGTGGAAGTGAGCGAAGCTCTCCGCAGGTTTGATGCTGGTTGGAAAGGAAATAACGCCGTGCTTTTGATCTCGGACGGACTAGACACCTCGCGCGGGTTTGACTCGGGCGCTGCCGGCAACACGTTGGATCTCCACCGGGCGATCAAACATGCTAATGAGCGCAACGTTGCAGTCTATTCGTTCTACGCGCCATCTGTGGGCCTGACAAGCCGAAGCCGGCTCGCTGCCAGCTACGGCCAAAGCTCACTTAACCGATTGGCCAGCGAGACGGGTGGAAAGGCATTCTTCCAGGGCACGACCGGATTCGTGAGTTTCGACTCGCACTTCCGGCGCCTGCGAGAAGCGCTGAACGCGCAATACGCGATGGCTAACTAGGCAGCCGTTGCCCAACATGAGGGCAAACAACGCCGTGTGGAAAACCAGGACGCCGTCGGGAGCAATCTCCCGGCGGCGTTTTCGCACGCAGCACACCATTCAAGCTCTTCACTGGGACCGCAGGCGTTTCGCCCGCGCAGCGCGAACAGCACGTGTGCAGTTGAACACTCTGGGAGATCATCGCACCTGGCGGTGCTCTTATCAGGCGAGACGCCTGCGGTCCCAGTGAAGAGGCTGCATGATTAGGGTGCCGGCCTTGCATCGTCCGGCAATCGCTGCTCTTTCTTGGTTCGTGATGAGCCACGATGGTAAAGTTTATCTGGTAGACAAGCAAAGTGCGCGAATATTGTCTCATCGTGGAGGGGGCTTTCCTCTCGGAATCTGAAGCCGAACATGCTCTGAGAGACCCATTCATTGAAGATTGGGTCGAACAAACGGGGCATTTTCGAATCCACAACATGGATGAAATCCAGATTACGCCTGGCGTCACCCTTGGCTCTCTCGGCGTGGTGATGCTTTATGACCGCGTGTTCGAGATCGCCAGCGCAGATCCCGAGCACCCGCTGACTGAGCACAAGGCCAAGGGCGTTGCCGAAGCATTGCGCCGTCAAGACATGTTCGATGAAATTAAAGTGGAGC
>JACDCK010000267.1 GCA_013817595.1 Pyrinomonadaceae bacterium
GTTCGAAGACTATGTGAATCGGAGGATTCAACTTCACGCTCGCTTCCGGGTCTTGTTCGTCGGCCAGGAGCATGCGGCCAATTTCTGCGCCGTCTACGAACGGGACCCGGCCCGGCAATGCGGCCACGCGGACCTGTGCTGTGGCCTTATTCCCGATGGTCTCGATATCCACCTGGAGGGTTTTGGTCTCTCCATATCGTTTAAGGGCGTCGGCGAACGCATGGTTTACGGCCACCAGGTGCTGACGGGCCCAGCGGTATTTGAGCCAGCTGCTTTCAAGAGGGTGTAGGGGCATGCTTCTAGACTCACGTTCTGCCTGTCATAGTTCGCGAAATCCCAGCCTCGCGCGCGGCGCGCGCGTAAGGTTTGCCCATCGCTCAACCGACCAACCCCAGTTGCTGATAAGTCCCCTTCTGCCCGGTCGTTTGCCGACGCGTCGGCGTAGTCTTGACATTTCGAGGCGGGGCAGGGGGTCGAACCCTGTTACCCGGAGTTGCGAACTCCGGTAGCTACGCCAAGTTGCTTACCCCGCCAAGAGAAACGAGAAAGGGCCATCCGCATTTAACGGGTGGCCCTTCTCGCGAAATCCCAACCTCTCACACCAAGGTGCGTTAAGGTGAACTCCGCGCAAGAGCCAGCACTAGCCCTACCCGAACTCAGTTTTTGGTTTTGCGTCCGACCCGCAGTTCGTACCTGCGGGTCTTCGGCTTCCAGGGTAAAGGCAGTAGTAGAAAGACCGCGGTAACGTTTTCCAGGTGCCCGACCGAACGCAGATGACGCAGCCCAAAACCAAGGGCGCTGAACCTATCGAGATTCCAATCCCCACGAAACAGGGCGTTCTATCCGATCTGACAAAGACGGCACGACCGAAAGACAAACCCAAGGTTCGACGGGCGCGCCGGAAACGGGCCAAGTAACTTCCACGGGTCGGGCCAGCGGGCTGTTCAGCGTCTGACTCACCATTGGAGCGGGACGGTTCGCTGGCCCGAATCGTTCAGCCGAGCTCCAACTGTTCGCCTTGACCTTTGACGGCCCGAGGTGCTTCGGCATAGGTGCCGTGAATCGGGGGCATCTGAGGTCGGCGACCCGCTAACAGGTCATCAACGGTCACTATTTGGATACGGGGATAGTCTTGCCCTGTCCCCGGCCATTTGTACGAGCCGTCTTTGATAGCTGTCTTGTACATTCCTTCGGTGGGTTTCGCCCGTGTGATGAGTATTCCCATCTCGGCCCGATCCTTCCGTACGGTGCCTACAAGATCACGCACCATCGACGGATTAAGCGAGTCGCCGCCCTTCACCGACACAAGAACGGTCCCCCAATCGCGTCCGTCGATATAGAAGCGGATGACACCGTCGATGCCCTCGTCGCCACCCATCTTCGGCTGAGGACGGCCACCGATCTGACGTACTGCCCACATCTCGAAGTTCTTGGAAGACTTCACGAACAGGGCCTTGGCTCCATCCATGTCCTTGGGTACGCCATGAACCTCGTATGTGATACCTGGGTGAGCGTCATTAAGCCTCTGTTCGATGAGGGCAATAGCGAGATAGGTGATGTCTATCCCTATCCATGACCTAGCAGAAGCCTCAGCCGCGGCGATGGTCGTACCGCAGCCGCAGAACGGGTCGAGAACCATTGCATCATCAGAGGTTGTGGCTTTGATGATTCGTTGCAGCAACGACAAGGGCTTCTGAGTCGGGAAGCCAAGTCGCTCCTTCGCCTGAGAATTTATAGGCGGGATATCGTCCCAAAGGGTATCAACCGTCTCCCCTTCCAACTCATCGAGGTATCGCTTGCGCTGAATCCGCCGACTCGCGTCATCGGGGAAGTAGAGGCGGCCTTCGGCCTCCATCTCCTTCATGCGGTCAACTGAAACGGCCCATCCGTTCGGGGGCGGTTTGTATCCCTTGTATTCGTAGACCAAGTTCTTTCGAAATGAAGGACTGGTGATGTTGTCCAGTCGATATATGCGTCCATCGCCGTCATCGTGGGTGAACTTTGAGGCGATGTATTCGGGATTGTTGGGTCTCACCTGTCGCTCAAAAACTGAACTCGAAGTCTTGGCATAAAACAGTAGGTTGTCGTGCGATACACCGAACCGAACGGCTTGGCGATTGGTCTCGCCACGCCCCGCCTTTCGCTTCCACACAACGTCGTTGCGGAAGTTCTTTGGGTCGAACACTTGGTCGGAGATGACTTTGAGGTAATGAGCAGCCGCTTGGTCGCAGTGGAGAACCATCCATCCTGTGGGTTTGAGTGTGCGACGGATTTCCAACAAACGCGGAGCCATCATTACGAGGTAGGCCATCACATCGTTCTCGCCCAACATGATGCGGAAGGCATCCAAGCCCTTAGCAACCTCTCGGGGCACGTTGGGATCGGTCATCAGTAGCTCAAACTGATGCTGGGTTTCGGGTGTCCAGTGCCACGTGTCGTCAAAGGCTTCGATTTGAGCCTGAGAGGGCCGAGTGTCACGTTCCTTAAACAGGACGTTGTAGGACTGGTTCGAGTTGAACGGCGGATCGAGGTAGACGAGATCGACAGACTCGTCAGCGACATGCTCCCGCATGATTTCGAGGTTGTCCCCGAAGAAGAGCTTCCGGGTGGTCACCGATCCAGGCCTCGCTACTCACGTTCCAGTCGTCTGCCGAGGAGGGGGTTCGCCTTCTTTCGGGCAGCGGCGTCCAACAGCAATTGCCGGATCGAATCAACGGAGACGCCGGGGACAGGTTCTTGGATATCGATCAGGCCAAGCCTTCGTGCCGCTGGTGGCATGTGATAAATGTCGTAGATCAGGCGGACGCCGTTTTCTAAGATGACGATGCGGCCGTCTCCGGCGGCCTGTCCCATGTAGCGATACCACTCGAAAGGTGGCTCCGCTGGCGAGATGTCGATTCGGACGAGTGCTTCAAGTACCGATTCTTTGTATTCCGGATGGTCCGTAAACCAGTCGTCGAATCGGCTAACGGATGCAGGTAACCATCGGTTCTCAGCCCAAGCTGGTTTACCAGCGGGAGAGGATTTGCTCACGCAGTAAACGTACCTCGTCTGGGTCGTCGATTCCGGCAAACAACTCACCCGATTCGGCCATCATCCGGTATTGCTTCAACCGGCGGTCAAAATCGGGGTGTTGGTTCACCAAAATCGTCGCGACCCAATCGTCTAAATTTTTCTGCGCGGATCGAACCATCTCTGGCTTACGGACCTTCGCCATCTCCACTTGGCACGCCTCCTGCTCTCACGGATCAGCCGATCGCGCGCTCAGTGGTACTACATACCTGTAATTTCACTCTCCGCGCGATGCTTGAATCATAGTTACATCGGCATGATTTGCGAGGGAAAAAGGACTTCCAAGCGTAGGTCGCGGAAATCTTGCGTTTATCTCAGGGCCGCGCCGCCCTCAGCAGCAACGTCAGGAACATTGCTCGCTCGTCGTCCCGGTGGTTATACCGGAACACGTACTCGCTCAGGTAGGACTGCAGGTGCTTGGCGGACACTGAGTGGTAGACCCCGCCGATACCCCGCTTGACGAGTGCCCAGAACCCATCGATGGTTTGAGTGTGGACGTTGTTGCCAGTGACGAAGATGCCCGAC
>JACDCK010000069.1 GCA_013817595.1 Pyrinomonadaceae bacterium
GGTCAGGCCTGTAGATCCGGTCTCGCTCGTCACCGAATTTGACGTGAACGGGCTGAAGGTCCTGGTCAAGCGCCGCGCCGGAACGCAGACGGCCGTCGCGGGTCTTTTCATCAAGGGCGGCGTGCGCAACATTACTCCAGAAAAGGGCGGCGTTGAGAATCTGATGATCGACGCCGCGTCGGAGGCGACTGTGAGCTTCCCGCGCCAGCGTATGCGCATGGAGCTTTCTCGCATGGGTACGACGATCGGATCCGTAGTTAACTACGACTATTCCGGTCTGACGATGGCTTCGACGCGCGCGAATTTCGACCGCTCGTGGGAGATCTTTACCGACGTGGCTCTCAGGCCCGCTTTCACTACCGACGACGTCGCACGTGTGCGCAATCGAATCGTCGCTTCCTTGCGTGACGACACCGACACGCCTGACTCTTACCTGCAACTTTTACAGGCGCGCGTGGCGTACGCCGGTCATCCCTATCTCAACGACCCACGCGGAACCGTTGACTCCGTGTCCCGCCTGACCTCCGCAGACCTTCGGGGATATCATAAGCAGGTGATGGAGACGTCGCGGCTGTTGCTCGTCGTTGTTGGCGACCTCGATCCGCAGATGCTACGGAGCCGCATTGCCGCCAGCTTCGGTAAACTTCCGCGCGGCGACTATCATCCGGGTCCGCTGCCGGAACTGTCATTCGCCGCGCCTTCGGTTCAAGTGACCGAACGCGCGCTCCCGACCAATTACGTGCAGGGCGTGTTCACCGCACCCAACTTAGCGGCGCCGGACATCTACGCAATGCGTGTCGCTTCGACCATCTTGCAGAACCGCGTCTTTATCGAAGTCCGGCACAAACGGAATCTCTCCTACGCACCCGATGCCTTCCTTTGGAGTCAGGGCGCCAATGTAGGCGGGATCTATGTGACGTCCGTCGATGCTAACCAGTCCGTCCGCGTGATGCTGGACGAGATCATGCGACTTCAGCGCGAGCCTCTCCAGCGGGAGGAACTTGAGTCGACGGTGCAGCATTTCCTAACGCGTCATTACCTGGGCCAGGAGACCAACGCCGCTCAGGCTGGCGAGCTGGCGCAGTATGAGATCATCGGTGGCGGCTGGCGTAACGCTTTCGTCTTCTTGCCACGCTTACGCGCCGTCACGGCCGAAGATGTGCAGCGGGTGGCGCAGAAGTACATGCGCAACATCCGCTTCGTCGTGCTCGGAGATCCCAAGAGCATCGACACCAAATTGTTTACCGGCCAAGCCGGGGGTTGATGGGACGCGGAGACAGGGACGCGGTGGATTGGCTACGAACCAACTCCCCGCGTTTTTCTAGGTCTCAAAGATGTCTCACAAAAAAGAGAAGCGCCAGAGTTTGTTCTCTACCCCAAAATGGAACAAGGCCGCCTTAGCGGCGGCCTTGGCCAGAACAGCCATTCCTGGCCGTTTTTAGGTCGTTAATGAAGCGCTATTTTACGATTTCAACTACCCCGATGGCCGGCCCCAGCGGATCTGCTGAAGTTCCAGACGCTTCCTCCGTCGTCACGAGCAGACCGAAATCCGCCAGCGCCGTCTCGGATCGGATTTCTGCCTCGTTACGTCCGGGCGCGTTAACTATCTGTCCGAGTTTGACGAATTTATTGTCAGGCGAAACCGCCCATACCACGTAGATTTGGCCGGCTGGCGCCTCCGTCAGCTCATGAAACCGCATCTTGACCTCAGCCGGGCCATCCTTTCGTGGGGTGATGATGACGTTGGCGCGTGCGCCGGTCATCGCACCTGAGAATTTTATCTTCATCTCTGTGTCAGTTCCTCTGCGGAATCCGGGAATGTTCAGCATCGGAACCTTGTAAGATGTCGCCGGAGTGGCTCCCGCAGTGGTCGTCGCCGACACACGCTCGCCTACAGGCGCACCATCGCGCTTGCCATGGCTCCCAAGTGGAACTACTGCAAAGCCCTCGGGCACCGCGCTGCGGAAAAAGACTTTCGTATTCGGATCGTAGGCCGTCAGCGATGCTTCCGGCGAGGCGATCAACATGAATTTGCTTAGCGGAGTTGTGGTCGTAAGCGTTCCCGCTCCGTTAGCCACCTCGATGGGTCCCAATAGGGTAACGGCGCCGGTATCGTCAACTGCGTAGAGATTGATCGCAGTCACGTCCGCAGGTACATCTGACACGTTTAGAATTACTTTCGTGCCCTCATCGTCCCGCAGAATCGTCGCAACTCCCTTCGACTGTTTGAGCGTTACGGGATTCAATGAAATCTTTACTTCTTTGCCCACAGGATACTCGATTACAGTATAGCTCCCGTCGGGATGCTGAACTGTTTTGGTAACTGTAGTTGGTGTTTGTGTGACTGTGGTAGTTGTAGGTTGTGTGGTGGTTGTAGGTTGTGTGGTGGTCGTAGGTTGTTGGCCCAGCGCGAGAGGTCCCGCTGAAAGAATCAGAATAGCTCCCGCCACAATTGTTGCTGCTTTAGTACTCATGCAAATTGCTCCTTTTTCTTAACTAACTAAACTAATCGCGATTAGTTTGACCTAGATACAGGTCTTAAGTGTCTGCAGGGGTGAACGGGGAGATTCTACGGGGTAAATGACACGAGAGGTTGCCGATATCAATACCAATTCCTATCCAAATGATTACATTTGTCTAATGTTGCGGAAAGGTTACTAAAACGACACCTAATAGTGGCGAACGGGAGAAATTCAATAGGTATGGAGTTCTTGAATTGCCTTCGCCACGTCAGTCGCTTGCGGGAGGATTACATCTTCAAGCTGAGGTGCATAAGCGACGAAGGTATCGAGTGCGGCGACGCGCTGTACGGGAGCATCGAGATATTCGAAGAGCTCGCCGGCAATCCGCGCGGCGATCTCCGCGCCGTAGCCGAACGATAGCGAGTCTTCGTGAGCGACCAATACCTTGTTGGTCTTCTTCACGGAGGCCACGATCGCATGCCAGTCGTAGGGAGAGAGTGAACGGAGATCAATGACCTCCACACTGATTCCCTGCTGCTCGGCCTGTTTGGCCGCCACCACCGAGCGTTGTACGAGCGCGCCATAGGTGATGATCGACATATGTGTTCCCTCACGCACTATCTTCGCTTTCCCGAAAGGGATCATGAAATCGTCGGGTGGGTACTGCGATTTGTTGTATGCCTGCCGGTAAAGATGCTTGTGCTCAAGAAACAGGACAGGATCGTCGCAACGAATCGCGGTGCGCAACAGACCATTGGCGTCCAGCGCATTTGAAGGATAGACCACGCGCAAGCCTGGAATCTGCGTAAAAGTAGAGACCCCGGACTGCGAGTGATAAACGGCCCCGCCTTTCAGATACCCACCGATAGGAACACGAATTACCACGGGCGCTTTCCATTCGTTGCCCGAACGCCAACGCATCAGCGCCAGCTCATTGCGAATCTGATGCATGGCCGGCCAGATGTAATCAAAGAACTGGATCTCCACGACCGGTTTCAGACCGCGCGTGGCCATACCAATTGCACGTCCGACGATGTTGGCCTCAGCGAGAGGAGAATTGAACACTCGCGCCCCGCCAAACTTTCTCTGCAGGTTAGCCGTTACCTTGAAGACCCCGCCTTTGCCTTTGACCTTTTCGAGATGCGTATCACGCGAACAGTCGGCAACGTCTTCGCCGAAGACGACGATCCGCGGATCTCGGGCCATCTCGGTATGCAGGCAGCGGTTAATAAGATCAACCATTGTCCCGGCGTTTCCGGAAAGCTCGGCGCCTTTTTCTGTATCAAACTCCTTTGCGCAGGGATCGACATCGGGTGAATAAACGTAGAGTTTCACCGTCGCGGGAGTGGGTTGCGGACTCGCCAACGCCTGGTCCGCGGCTTCATTCACTTCCCGGTCTACCCCGTCTTTGATCCGCTGCAAATTATCCTGGCTGGTAACGCCTTCTTCTATCAGGAACGCGCCAAAACGTTTGACCGGATCGCGCTCGGAATCGGACGCGCGCTCTTCGTCGGGGCGATACAACCGTTCGTCGTCTGAAAGTGAGTGAGAATAGGGACGGATTACCTTTGCATGGACCAGCGACGGTCCCTTGCCTTCGCGGCAATGCTGCACCGCACGTTGCATTGCCGCATACGACTCAAGCAAGTCAGTCCCGTCGCATCTCTCAATATGGAGATTGGGAAAGTTTTCCAGGAGCCTGGAAACGTCACCACCCGGCGTTTGCACTTCAACCGGGACACTGATTGCGTAACCGTTGTCTTCCAGCAAAAACAGCACCGGCACTTTCAGATTACACGCGCTGTTCAATGCTTCCCAGCACTCGCCTTCGCTGCTCGTGCCGTCGCCGAGTGACACATACGCCACTTCATCCGCATGAAAGTCTTGGACTCGGTTCTTCAGTTCGCTGATCAGCTTGACGCGGTAGCCGGCTTCCGCGCAGCCGACCGCTTGCAGCAGTTGGGTGCCCGTGGGTGATGACTGCGAAACGATGTTGAGCTTTTTGTGGCCCCAGTGTGATGGCATCTGGCGGCCGTGTGAGTTTGGATCTTCCTCGGCGCCGACAGCTGAAAGCAGTTGTTCCAGTGGAGTCATGCCGAGCTGCAAACAAAGCGCGCGATCACGGTAATAGGGATAGAACCAGTCGTAGCCGGGTTTAAGGACCATTCCCGCGGCGACCAGGACGGCTTCGTGTCCCGCACCGCTGATCTGGAAAAAGATCTTGTTCTGACCCTTGAGCTGAATCTCTTTGTCGTCAATTTTGCGTGACAGATACATCGTGCGATAGATCGAAAGCATCTGCTCACGGCTGAGCCCGTGGTACTCGCTTTGATCTCTTGCTGCCGGAGCTAAACGTCCAGGCTGAGTGGCGGCTTTAGCCTGCGGGGTTTTGGATTGGGAGACGATCTTCGTCACTACTGGGGATTTCGTTTCTTCGTGCGGTACGGCTTTCGGCGAGAGCGCCGGCTGAGTGGCGGGCGCCGCCCCCTTAAAATCGGCGCTCGCAGCCTTAGCCTCAGCCGAGGCGGCTTCAGTCTCGGATGCTGATTCCGTTTTTCTCACTAGCTTCAAAACTTTTGTATCGGTTTTCATTCTTCAGTTCGTGTGGTTATCTATTCATTTCGCCTCATACTCACTCGCTAATGTTTGTCGATACTCCTCGGCCATCGAAGGATGCCCGTGGGCGAGAGCTGCCTCGATGCCTCGTTGGTAAACTTCCCGTGCTTTTATTCGATCTCCCGATTTTTCGTATGCGGACGCCAGCATTCCGTAGGCGTTGCCTTCATCATCGGAGCTAGCAAGATAGCGGGTCAGCGCCTCTATCAAGTCCTCATTGAGACCGACCTTCTCGTATTCTTTCGCCAACCCAAAAAGCACATTGCCGTTCCCGGGATCAGTTTCCAGGATCTGTTTGAAGATTTCGATTCTCGATGACAACATTTTAGAAGATAAACCTCTTTACTTGCTTCCTATAATCAGCTTGGCGATCGTCTGCAACTGCATGTTGGAAGTGCCTTCGTAAATCGCGCCAATCTTGGAATCCCGCCAGAACTTCTCCACCGGATAATCCTTCACAAAGCCATATCCCCCATAGAGCTCGATGGCGAGTGAACTAATTTTCTCCGCCGCGCGCGAGGAATAGAGCTTGGCCATCGCCGCTTCCTTCACGAAGTTCATTCCCGCATCCTTCATCCGCGCCGCGTTATAGACCATCAAACGCGCGGCCTCCAGTTGGGTGGCCATTTCGGCCAGTTGAAACTGAACGCCTTGAAACTGATTAATCGGCTTTCCGAATTGCTGCCTCTCCCCCGTGTAAGCGAGGGCGGCCTCCAGTGCGCCACGCGCAATACCTATCATTTGGGCGCCGATTCCTATGCGCCCCTCGTTCAACGTTTCAATGGAAACTTTGTAGCCCTGGCCCACTTCACCAAGCACGTTCTCTTTGGGCACGCGGCAATCTTCCAGAATCAGTTCGGTAGTTGAAGAGGCGCGAATCCCCAACTTGTTTTCTTTCTTGCCCACTGAAAAACCATCGAAGCTTCGCTCGACGATGAATGCCGCGATCCCTCGATAACCAGCTTCCGGATTGGCGTTGGCGAACAGAACAAAGATCTCGGCCTCGTTCCCGTTTGTGATCCAGAGCTTCTGTCCACTGATCTGGTAGTGGTCTCCTTTGTCCACGGCGCGCGTTTGCATGGCAAAAGCATCTGAGCCTGAGCCGGCCTCGCTCAGCGCATAGGCTCCCACCCGTTCACTTGCAAGCTGCGGTAGATACGTCTTCTTTTGCTCTGCATTGCCCCAGCGAATTACGGCGTTATTGACCAGGGTGTTCTGGACATCAACAAAAACTCCCACTGAGGCATCAACTCTCGAAAGCTCTTCGACAGCCAGGATAGCAGTGAAGAAGGAAGCTCCCGCACCACCAAACTCTTCCGGCGTTTCTATGCCCATCAACCCCAGGTCGAAACATTGTTGGCTCAGGTTGGGGTCGAATTTCGCGTGCTCGTCCATCTCTTCGACGCGCGGACGCAGTTCACCTTCGGCAAACTCGCGCACACTGGCGCGAAACATCTGTTCGTCTTCCGAGAGCGTTGTCAGAGGAAACCCAGACTTCTGCTCAACTGCTGGTTGGCTTTGACTCATATTCACCTCTGGCCCCCGAGCCCGATGGTTGGCCCGCACCTCACTTGGAATCGTTCCGGGATGATTATTTTGTACTCGGACGTCTAGCATCATAGTCAACGGAAAAGTTAAAGGCAAAAGGCGGGAAGCCTAATGAGCAGAATCCGCAGTCCTCTCCGCAGATGACTCAGGATGAGATCGACAATGGCGTCTGCATTTGTTAATTGGTCTTGCGCCGCTGCTGCCGGGGAGTTTTGTGCTGGCGAGAATGATGGTAAAGGCGCACGTCAACTAATCGGATTTATCGCGAGGCGGGTCTTTAATCTTCGCTCAGCTGCTTCATTACCTCGGCAAATTTTTCAACGCCAGCGCGCGTGTGATCCAGGTCGCGACGGCTGTCGAGGTAAGCAGTCCAGACTGGCGTCTGGGTCAATGCTCGTTGCGTGTCTTCGTCCAATGCCTGCGCCATCACCGCAATTAGATCGCTGACCACGCGGGTGTGCTCGAGCAGTGACTGGATGATCGAATACGCCAGACGCGCCTGTTCGTAATCAAGGTCGGACTCCTTCGCGTCATGCGGCGTCAACTGATTTGTTTCACCGGCCATTCAATCAACTCCACGAGATGGGTGTATCGCGGCTTGCTGCTCCCTGTGCGGTCGTGGCTACGCCCGACTTTCAGCGCACGCAACGCGTCGCTCACTACGGAACCGCGAGCGGTAGCGACCGGATCATAAAACTATCCTCATTGAAGGGCGCTTCGCCGCACGAATGGGAGTTCGGCAACTCTTGCATGGAGATCCCCATGCGATGAAGTAACCATCACCTCCGTGTCGGGCGCCAGGTAGTCATACTTAACGTAACCCAATGCAATAGGGCAGGCGAGATGCGGCGACAAGGTGTTGGAGGTTATTCGTCCGATTTCCTTGTCGTCAGCCGATTTGATTTTTGCATCCTTGTCGATCTTCATCGCCCGCTCGAAAAATACACCAACGAGTTTCTTGGCGACGTGACCACGATACTTGATGCGCGCGATGATCTCCTGACCGATGTAGCACCCCTTTGTATAACTCACAGCTTCGTCCAGTCCAGTTTCTGTCACGACGTTTGTTTCGTCCATGTCGATCGCATAGCGTGGCACGCCCGCTTCGATCCTAAGCCTGTTCAATGCCTCGTAGCCAACCGGCCGTGCGCCCGCGTGCACGAAAGTGTCCAACAAGGGAGTTGCCTTTTCTGCGCTGACGACAATGTCAAAGCCGTCTTCGGCGGTGTGAGTGGCGCGCAACACAGTCAGGCTTTTTTGCTGCCATTCAATCTCCACGACTCCGTTCCTGGATAGTCCCAATGGAGTCTCACCGAGAACGGATCCCACGATTTCGCTGGCTTGCTTCCCCTGCACAGATAGTAGCGCTGTCCGTTTGGTAAGGTCGGTCACGTGAAAGTCGCCAGCCAACGTGAAACGTTGAATGGTTTTCAGAACGGTTTCTTGCGACGCGCCTTCCGTATCAATCAGGAATCCGTCCCTGATCCGAACGACGCGCACGTATGCAAGCAAGCGGCCCTGCACGTTTGGGAAGACGGCCGGCATCCACTGGTTCTCCGCCAGCGTTTTCATGTCGTTTGTGATCAGGCCATTGAGAAACTGCACCGCCTCCGCACCGCGCACCTGGAAGCGACCGCGTGGCGAGAGATCGATAACACCGGCGCCTCTTTCACGAACAGCCGCATACTCAAATAACTCGTCACCGTAAGAAGCCGGCACCTGCCATCCATCGCATTCTTTCATCTCAGCACCAAGACGTAAATGAGTCTCGTGGAGCGGCGACCGGTGAATTGCGATTTGTTCTACATCTTCGCTCATTGCGTTTTTTGTAGTCGTGAAGACGAAGAGATGACAGTTTCGGAAACGCGAAGCCCTTGCGCGCGGAAAGCGGCAGAGGCACGAAGGTTCACTCCCAACCCAGCCTGCTCGATAGCTTGAGCCACAACTTTGTAGTCCTGCAACTGCGCCGCTTCGCGCCGATGGGAGGCCAGAACCTGGGGACTTGGATGATAGATCGGCACCAGCAGCCTGCGGTCCCAATCATGGATCTTCCCGGATGATTCTTTAAGATTGAACTCATGCCATTTAATCTTTTTTAGCGCCTCGAGTGCAACTGAACCGAGCGTTATCACTACTTCAGGATCAATAATCTCAATGGCTCGGCGCAAAAACTGAGAACAGTTTGCCACCTCGCTTTTCGTCGGTTTGCGATTTGCGCCCGAGTCGGTACGAGGATTACAGAGAGCAGCACTGGTGATGAATATGTTTCTGCGTGCTAAGCCGATCGAGGCTATGAACCGATCAAAGTTCTTTCCTGACTGATCGCCTGAAAAAGGCACATGAGTGCGATCCGCGCCTTTGCGCCCCGGCGCTTCACCGATAAACATTACCCGGGCTGCCAGGGAGCCATTGAGTGCGCTAAACACTGCGGTTCGATCGCTCATTGCCAGGCAGCGGGTGCAGGTCGCCGCTTCAGAGACTAATTGAGAAAGTTTTAGTGTTGGTTCGTGTAGCTTCGTGGATCGTTGATTTTTACAGCACACGAAGCACAAGAGAAAACTGGAAGTAGGCCGCTACCCATTCCTTCTTATTTCCCTTACCTCTGTGCATTGGCTTCACTTCATGATGTTGATTTCACGAGTGGTAATGTTGAAATCGCCGTTCTTTACCGGGAACTCGTCTGGACCCAGCAGCTCGAGTCTGACTGTGTGCTTACCTGCAAGCCAACCTGACAACCAGACAGGTTCCCACTTATCAATGTAACGCGGCTCGTTATCGTCGATGATGTAGCGCACTCGGTATTCACCGCCGGCGCCTTTGATTCTAACATTTGAAAGCCAGAAGTCGATCATGATCGGATCGGCCTCCGCCCCCTTGTACTCTCCTTTGGGGCGGCTATAGGTAAGTAGAGGTTTGGTGGGATCGACGTCACCTGCCGTGCTTGCCGGCATGTCCTTGCCTTCGCCGGTCGCTTGAGCACTCCCTGCCGAATTGTTGTTCGCCATCGTTTGGCCGGTGTTGGTAGTGGTTGGTTTAGAGGCGTCTCCGCCGCCCTTGACCGTGAACGTCACCATCCGAAACGCGCCATCGTTCTTATAGCTCTCATGCCAGGGACGGGAGGGAAAGACGCGCAGCGTGTGTTTACCGGCGACGACATTGCGCAGCTCGAATGGCTGGTCCAATTCGTAATAGGCTTCGTAAGGCTCGTTGTCCAGAATCACATGAATGTGGTTGCCTTTTTGGGTGGTGGGATCTTTGTGTGGCTTGTAGCCTTTGAGGTCTCCCGCTAAATGAAGTTTGACCGCTACCACCGGGCCGTTTATTACCGCGCCCTCGGCTGGTGAAATTACATGCAGCGCCGGCTTGGCTTCCTCTTGCTCGCCGCTCGCTTTCTTGTAATCGAGGACGGTCTGGGGAGTCGATACGACTCTTAAGAGCTGAGTTGGCGGTGGCGTGACCGTGGATGTGGCAGTCGTGTATGCGTTGTCTTGATTACCAGAGCATCCCGCAAGCGAGAGCGCAACAACCGTAGTGATGATCAAGAGCAGAAATCGGTTTGAAAGCTTTTTCATAGTCCCTCACGTCTCAGTTTTTCATAGTTTACTTGAGGAGTATGGCGAATGTTGACCGAGAGTGCTGCGAAATGGTGGAGAATGCGTCAGTCGACAAGTTTGGGAGCACAGCAGCCATGCACGCTTATTTAATTACTGAGGCCGAGCGGTAGCGACTGTGTGAAACCCAAAAAGGGCCCTACGGTATTTGCAGGTGAGGAAGGTGGACCCTGTCCCCGCTCACCTTGGAAGCCATCGCCATTAAGCTAAAACCTCTCAGCTCCAACAGCTCTTTTGGAGGTGATTAAACTGGAGTTGTTAGTCTGGACGATTCTTGTTTTCGTCGTAAGAGCGGGGACAGGGTCCGCCTTCCAGACCTGAGAGGCGACTAAGTTTGAGAGGTTGATTTGCTGCTTAGTGGCATTCAAGCTTGAGCTGTGGCGTGCTCCGTTTGCCCCCTTCCTGACTTGCAAGTTAGCGGGGCTTGAGCCGTCGCCCGTGTCTCCGCATCTGCATCTCCGTTTCTCCCCGTCCCCTTTGAGACAGACCAGGATGCTAGACATTTTCTATGAGGGGTGCAAAAATCCGCGCACGGATTCAAGGGCTGTTCCAGGGTCACTCAAGTTGGAGGGCGCTACCTGCGCTGGACACTCAATGATCAAAAACCCGCTCCGCTTCGGCTACTTCATAGTCGCGGCTCTTTTGACATCTGCTGTCGTGCTGGTCGGCTGCAAGAGACAGACTGAAACAGCCGGGTTTCAGCCTGAGATTCTCCCCCTTCCGCAGCAGTTGACTACTTACGAAGCAATGCCCATCCCTGCTGATAATCCGATGTCGCCCGCAAAGGTGGCGCTCGGTCGCCAGTTATTTTTTGACGAGCGACTGAGTGGTGACGGATCGCGCTCATGTTATTCCTGCCACGTCTGCGAAAAGGGATTAACTGATGGATTATCAAAATCCATCGGGGCCTTTAATAAACAGTTGCCGCGCAGCAGCCCCACGCTCTGGAACATCGGTTATCACAAGGAGTTTTACTGGGACGGTCGCAGTCCTTCGCTGGAGAAGCAGGCCATGGCGGCGTGGACAGGTGCAAACATGGGCGCTAAGGCGGACGAGATTGCCACCAAGCTGAATGCGATCCAGGGTTACCGCTCGCAGTTTGAGAAAGTCTTTAGCAGCGATGCGACGCCTGACAATATCGTAAAAGCCATCGCCGCTTTTGAAAGAACGATCATCAGCGGAGACACTGCGTGGGATCGCTACCGTGCCGGAGACCAGTCAGCTCTCAGCGAAAGTGCGGTGCGCGGTTGGAATGTCTTTCAGGCAATTAAGTGCACGAATTGCCACGATGGGGTGTTGCTCACCGACCAGCAGTATCACAATGTTGGCATTGGCATGGGCCAGAAAGAGCCGGATGTTGGCAGGTTCAAAG
>JACDCK010000268.1:0-1019 GCA_013817595.1 Pyrinomonadaceae bacterium
GAGCGGCTTTGGTTGCTCACAGCCTACAGCGATACGGAACCGGGCGAACGTTATCTCTTCGATCGTCAGACAAAGAAACTGACTCTTCAATATCGCGTTCGCGAAAAGCTCAACCGCGATCATCTGTCGCCGATGAAGTCTGTTCGTTACAAATCATCCGACGGCCTGGAGATTCCCGCTTACTTAACACTGCCGAAAGGCGTCCCGCCAAAAAACCTTCCCGTGGTCATAAACCCGCACGGCGGGCCGTGGGCACGTGATACCTGGGGCTACGATACTTTCGCGCAGTTTTACGCGAATCGCGGCTACGCTGTTTTGCAACCGAACTTCCGCGGGTCAACCGGCTACGGTAAAAAGTTTATCGACGCCGGCAATAAGCAGTGGGGCGACAAGATGCAGGACGACATTACCTGGGGCGTGAAATATCTCGTTGCACAGGGTATTGCCGATTCAAAACGCGTCGGTATTATGGGTGGTTCGTACGGTGGTTATGCAACGCTCGCTGGAGTAACTTTTACGCCGGATTTGTATGCGGCCGCAGTTGACTATGTCGGACCGTCAAGCCTGATCACTTTGCTTGAGAACATCCCGCCATACTGGGAAGCAGGACGGCAGCTTTTCCATCAGCGTATGGGAGATCCGACCACACCTGAAGGCAAAGCCCAACTCGAGCGTCAGTCACCAATAAACCACGCCACCAAGATCAAAACACCGCTTCTCGTAGTGCAGGGCGCTAACGATCCACGGGTTACTAAGCGGGAAGCCGACCAGATCGTCATCGCGCTCCGTGATCGTGGCTTCCCCGTGGAATACATAAACGCGCCGGATGAAGGGCACGGGTTTGCGCGGCCTATCAACAACCTGGCGATGGTGGCGTCAGCAGAGAAATTCCTGGCCAAGTATCTCCGCGGTCGCTATCAGGAAGATGCCAAACCCGAGGTCGCGGCTCGTCTCAAGGAAATTACGGTTGATGTAACGACGGTAACCCTACCGAAGAAAGTCGAGGCTATGGCGGGGAC
>JACDCK010000268.1:1029-3564 GCA_013817595.1 Pyrinomonadaceae bacterium
AAGCCGGCCAACGAGCTGAAGGCCGGAACATCAAATTACAAGGCATCGATCGCAATTCAAGGTAAGTCGATTCCGCTGACGATGAAGACCGAGATTAAGGAAGAGAACGGCAACTGGGTGGTTAATGCGACGGCAGTCACTCCGCAAGGCGACATCGTCGATGTGTCAACCATAGAGAAAGGCAGCTTGTTGCTCAAGCATCGCTCTATCAAGCAGGGACCAGTGGAGATCGAGCTCGATGTAAAAGGAAGTAGGGCAACCGGTACGACTACCATTAATGGTCAGGCAAAGCCCATTGACGTAGATCTTGGCGGGATTCTCTTCGCCGACGGCGCGGGCAGTTTCGAGGTAATCGGCGCTTTGCCGTTGGCCGAAGGATACAATCTCAGCTTCCGCAATTTCGACCTGCAAAAGCAGAAGCCGAAACTCAAGCAGTTGAGGGTTGTGGGCGTTGAAAGCGTGACGGTACCAGCCGGCACGTTCAATGCCTACAAGGTGGATATTGTCGACACCGAAAACGACGCTGACAAGCAAACCGTCTGGATCGCCAAAGATACTGGTAAGGTTGTAAAGATCATCGCGGTGTTGCCGAGTTTGGGCGGGGCGCTGCTGACTTCAGAACTGACACCGGAATAGCGGTCAAACAAAAATAGCGTCACATTCACGGCGGCAGGGGTTATTATCTCTGCCGCCGTGACCATCAAGCTACGCGGTGCGGGAAAGTATTCATAGAACTCCGGCCTTCTAGTCTCAACTCGTCTTGCATAGACTCACCCAGCTCCGTAGGAGCAAGATGTTTATAGACAAGCGGGTTCTCTAGAATGTCTTCGCCCCGCTCGGGGCGAAGATGTTTGTTGTTAGTTCATCTTTCCGCCTATAGATCCGATAGGAGCGTAATGTTTCTAGCTCTGGCTTTATCATCCTCAACTCGGTCCATCGGAGCAAAATGTCTATAGACATCGCAGTCTCTCTAAACTATCCTCGCCCCGATAGGGGCGAAACGTTTATAGCCCTGGCTTTATCATCCTCACTTAGCTCCTTTAGGAGCGGAATGTGTGAATCCTCATGGCAAATACCTTCTCACAGATCTACATTCAAACGGTGTTCGCAGTGGAAAATCGGTTGTCCCTGATTACGCCCGAATTCAAAGAGGACCTCTACAAGTACATCACGGGAATTGTCAGAAATCAGGGACAGAAGTTAATCTCAATCAATGGCATGCCCGACCACGTTCACATATTGATAGGTTTGAAGCCAGCAATGGCTCTAGCCGATTTGGTTCGAGAGATAAACGAGTACTTAACTCTGCTAAGAAAGTTTGACATCGCGTTTGACGACAAGTACGTTTTCGAGTTCATTGAGTGATGTCGTGTTCGGGACATGACGTTCCTGACGGAGCTGTTGGGATCAGAGGGGGCTTTCTTAAGCCCCGTCAGGGCGCAATGTTCATAGAACCCGCTGTCCATTAATTCCGTAAGCTCCTCTTTATGAGCGAAATGTGTTCCTTCCGGGCCACTCCAATTCACATTGCGCTCCTACGGAGCTGGCCAACATTTTGGCGAATCGGTGCTATAAACACTCGCTCCTAGCGGAGCGAAAACAAAGGCGGAGCTTTCCGCACATCAGACGGCAAAGCCGCACGCGATACTATCAATCATCGACGCATTTCTTTGAAGTTGCGACATTGAAGACTCCTATGACCATCCGGAAACTCGCAAAGAGCACCGCAAGAACTAGGCTCATCAGAAGCTTGAGCATCATTACGCATATGCGTGGGGAGACTAGAATGACGGACCATCCCGCTAGGTTAGCTGGGAGGGCTTGTTAGATGAAAACAATAATTCGCAATGGCCGCGTAGTCACGGCAGTTGACGATTATAAAGCCGATATATTGATCGAGAACGAAGTGGTTTCGGTGATCGGCGCGAAGCTGGACATGGAAGCGGACAAGTTAATCGATGCCGCCGGGAAGCTTGTCATTCCTGGCGGCATTGATCCGCATACGCACATGCAACTTCCCTTCGGCGGCACCCAGGCTTCCGACGACTTCCGCACTGGAACTATCGCTGCCGCTCACGGCGGCACGACCACCATTATTGATTTCGCCGTGCAGTACAAAGGCCAATCACTGATCGAGGGCATCGACAACTGGCATGCGAAAGCGGAAGGCAAGACCGCCATCGATTATGGCTTCCACCTGATCACAACCGAACTCGAAGACAATCAGATTGAAGAATTGCACACGGCCATGGACGAAGGTGTGACGAGCTTCAAGATGTTCATGGCTTACCCGGGGGTATTCCTAGTTGACGACGCTACGATCTTTCGCGCCATGTCCGCGGCCGGCGAGCGGGGTGGTCTGATCTGCATGCACGCGGAAAACGGCATCGTCATCAATGAAATAATCAAACGTGCTCTTCAGCAAGGCCGTACAGCGCCGAAGTATCACGCCTTGACCCGTCCCACAATCGCTGAGGCCGAAGGTGTGCATCGGGCTATCGCGATTGCCGAGATGGCCGAGTCCCCTGTTTATAT
>JACDCK010000269.1:0-455 GCA_013817595.1 Pyrinomonadaceae bacterium
CGCGGGTTCTCTGTCAAGGGCTTCGCGGAAATGGGAAGCGTCATCATTCCGTGATGCGAGCTTAACTCGCAATCCGGGCTACTGCCCGAGCGCAAACTTTCAGTTTGCGTCGCCAAGATTGGGAAGTAAGACAAGGCTACTCGCAAGTGTGATGCGCCGAATACAAAAGCGCCTCGCCAGTTACGGCGAGGCGCTGTGCAAGTCTTCAGTTGCAGGCGACTGGTTAGTTTGCCGCGCTGAAAACGTTGGCGACTTGCGTCGGCTGCGATACGTCCGTGGTCCTCGTCGAGTCATCCGCGCTGATGGGCTTCATGTTCGAGGCATCGAGCGGTTGATCTTTGTCTCGCTTGTTCTTGTCGACCGCCGCGCTCATCTGGAGCATTTTGCAGCTACCTTCAAAGATTCCACCCTGCTCGATGACCAGCGACGGTGTCTGAATGTTGCCATTTACTTTC
>JACDCK010000269.1:465-3554 GCA_013817595.1 Pyrinomonadaceae bacterium
GTTCAAGGCGCTGCGTGGCTATGATGTCGCCGTTGATGGTGCCGTGGATCACTGCCACTGAGACCTCGATATTCGCGTCGACTTTCCCGTTCGTCCCTACAATCAGCGTCCCGCTGCTCGAGATAACTTTTCCCGAAAGATGCCCGTCAATTCGGAGCATCGCTTTGAATGTTGCCTCGCCGGTCACCGATGTACCGTTACCCACAAAGCCGCTAAGCGTACCTTCTTTGATATCCCGAGCTAATGTCTCGCTCTCAGTCATCGCTTTAGCCGAAATCTGAGACGTTTCACCTGCAGGCTTGGTTTCGGTAGTAGTTCCCTGAAATGAGGGGTAGTTGTTTCGGGGTGTGTTATAAGCCGACGTGTCGTGCTTATCGTTTGAATGCTCGTCGTCTTGTTGATCCTTTGGGTTCTTTCCTATCCTAAGCATGGTAACCTCCGTAAATTTGGCGGCGCGGTGAGTTCAGTAACGAGTGCAATCGAGCGGTAGAAGCAACAAAACGACGCCCTTACCTTTCAGTGGTGGAGTGGTCCTGGCCTGAATGGTCAACCGCCCATAAGCAGAAGATACATCATAGACAAACTGGACTACCAGTGTCCAGTTTTGTAACGAAAATAAAACCGGATTCTCGAGGTTCAGGCCTGGCTCTGAAGCGCTACCCGCTGACCTGCGGTAATGTTACCGTTAACCCGTCCATTAATCAGCAACCCCGACCTCGATATCGGCGTCAATCTTGACTTGCTCGGGCATCACCAGTCGTGCCCATTAAAGGAGCGGATGCTTTCCCGCCAGATGACCTTCGATGTGCAGCACACCTTGAGAGCTGACCTGAACAATCCGAGCCGGCAGAAGATCCCAGATAAAAATTTGCGGGTGGGGTTTCTTCTGCGCAGGTTGGCGAAGTGCTATTTGCCGGACTAGTGATAACGGTCTCCAGCGACCAGGAGCCCTTCGTAGAACCGTTCACGAGATCAAGTAACAAACCATCCTGCGGCACCTGGTCCAGTGTCGTGACGTTGCACGCCTTATCCCCGTCGAGGGGGAGTCGCTATCTAATTGCGTTTCGTGGAAGCCGGCGGGACTGATTACCCGCGCATCATGCTCAGCCGGCAATTTGTTCTTCGGGGATCATCGAGCAGATGCCTTCAAAGATAGCCCCGTTTTTGATCTCAATGGATCTGGTCCAGATGTTTCCGTAAACCTTGGCGTTGGGCCCAATCTGGACTCGTTCGTGCGCTACGATATCTCCGTTAACGGCGCCACCGATGATTGCCACCGCGACATCGACATGGGCGTCAACTCTTGCACCGATATCGACGATCAACGTCCCTTTCTTTGAGTAGACAGTTCCCGCTATGTAGCCATTAACGCGAACCATGTCTCGGAAGCTCACCTCACCAGAAAACTCCGGCTCGCAGAAAAAAGATCTCGCCCTCTGCCGCACACTCAAACTCCCACCACTGCCGCCCAACTGCCCAGATGCCATACCATCAAGGTTTAGCGATCCTTTGCACTGGGCCTCTCCGGTTATCACCGGGAGTTTTGTTTGATGGTCCTTGACATCGCTGCGAGGAGGCGCGATTAGTGGCGGGCGTTTCCTGGAGGCCACCGACGGAGTTGGCATGGCGGCCACGCCATGAATTGCCGGGTGGTCAATCGGGTAATGACCGTCCATCGAGGCGGCGCGCGCCTCGGTTAAAGCACAACTCTTGGGCGTAGACGTGGCTCGGCCGCCTGGGCTGTTCGGTTTCCTTTTGATCTCCAACATGGCCGACTCTCCGATGGGACTGCATTAACCTTACAGAGTGTTACTTGAATGTGCGAGTAAACCGCACTGACTGGGGAGCCAGTTATGGAGTCGCAGAGAGCGCAAATGCCTTGAATGTGGAGCAAAGTACCACGAACTCTGCTGAATTTTCAAGCCTTTTGTAGGTTTGCGGCCCTCGGAGGGTGAGCTGGGGGGGTAACAGGATGTAAGCCGAAGCAAAAACCAACTAAACTCAACTCGTGTCTTTCGGTGCCGCAACTCGAGGTCCAGCGCCCTCGTTTGTCAACCGCCGAGCGGACATGGCATTCTCAAGGCGAACAGATACAAGCGAAATTGGGGCTGGAGTATGCCTGCTGAAGACAGGATCAAAACTAAACTGCTTCGCCGCGTCGGTGAAGCGATCGAGCACTTTGGAATGATCCAGAACGGCGACCGGATAATGGTTTGCCTCTCGGGCGGCAAGGACAGTTACACGCTGCTCGACTTGCTGCTCGATTTGCAATCACGTGCTCCAGTAAGCTTCGACCTGCTGGCGGTGAATTTGGATCAGAAGCAACCCGGCTTTCCCGCTAATGTCCTGCCCGAATACCTGAGCAGTCGTGCTATTCCCTTTCGCGTTGTGGAAAGCGATACCTATTCAATCGTCAAACGCCTGGTGCTGGAAGGAAAGACCTACTGCTCGGTTTGCTCGCGCCTGCGCCGCGGGATTCTTTACAACATTGCCGTCGAAGAGCGTTGCAACAAGATCGCCCTGGGCCATCACGCCGACGATATCATCGCAACCTTGCTTCTAAACGTGTTTTACGTTGGCACTCTCAAAACCATGTCGCCGGTTCTTCGTTCGCAAGATGGACGCAATACAGTCATCCGACCGCTCGCCTATTGTCACGAGTCAGATATCATCGAATTTGCCTGGTCAAGACAGTTTCCGATCATCCCTTGCGATCTCTGCGGCTCGCAATCAAATTTAAAACGCGCGCGCATCACGCGTCTCGTCAGCGATCTCGAAAAAGAGATTCCCAACATTCGCAGCTCGATGCTGACGGCGCTTGGCAATGCCGTGCCTTCTCATCTGCTTGATCGAAGGCTTTTCGAATTCGGAAAACCAAATGGGGCAATAGGCGACGTAGAAGCAGAACTCGACCTGGCTATTGGTCACAGCGACCCGGGTTTTGATCGACAACTCGTTTCGATTGGCTGATGAGTTAGAAAGGGCGATTCAGTCCAAAGAGGCCACTCCTTAGGAGACATGTATGCTGAATGTCAGGTTGAGCGCTTAGAATAAGCCGAGCAGAAACCGGGCTAATTCGAGGAGAAACG
>JACDCK010000070.1 GCA_013817595.1 Pyrinomonadaceae bacterium
AGGGCCCGCTCGTGCGTACCAGTTTTAAAGGCTAGTTCTGACACTGGCAAAGGCTGGTCTTTTAACAGATCCGCGATGCCAAGTTTGGCCGCCACATAAACGGCTTGCGATTGAAAACAGCCTCCCAGGATCTGCATCAATTGGGCTTCGGGCGGCACGGGCATAGTAGCTTCCGCTACCGCATTGCTCAGGGTCGTCATTATTACTTCTCCTGCTTTAATGAATTAGATTGAACTGGTTGCGGATATTACCACCCGAGACGGGAGATGTTAACTGGCGGCTTAGTAACCCGACTGTTAAGGAGGGCTAGACGTTTCGGAGCAAAGTCCTTCGTAACAGTCGGGCTGCTGTCCCTGAACCCGAGTTCCCGAAGGCCACACAGCGATTTCGCGAGACGTCAACCAACGCTTCAGGGAACCTTTTATCCAACTGGCGCATCGCATGAGCCGACACCAAGCCTCTCCAGCTTGCAAAAGCATTCGAGTCTTGCTAAACCTCCTGATTGAAATGCTCGCTGGGAGAAGAACGATGAAGAAGATTTCCTACGCGTCGTGCGCAGTTGTCCTTGTCCTGTCCCTGGTTGTTCCCATAGTTGCCGATACCATCCGCTTGAAAGATGGAAGCGTCATCCGCGGTCAGGTGATTGACTTCAAAGATCAGCAGTTTACTATTCTGATTGGGGCCGGAGCCAAGGGCCGGCGCAGCCGGACATCAATTTTTGTTGAGGACATCGAGTCAATTGAGTTTGACTCGGCGACCACAGCCGCGGCTGCCTCTTTGGCGAATGAAGATATGAGCTCCAGCAGTCCGGAGCCGGTCTCCCAACCTCCGAGATCCAGCCCGGAGCCTGATACAACTACGACCGGGCCTAGGACAACTGGTTCGCAGCCGTCCTCGGGAAGTTCGCCGACGTTTTTCACGATCAAGGTTTCGGTTTATGCAAAACAATGCGCAGTGCCATTCAAGTCTGCTGAAACATGTGCCATGAATGGTTGGACAAATAGTGGTCTCGTGGTTCGCAAAGGCCAACGTCTGAGAATCACTTCCTCGGGTCGCGTATCACTGGGTGGTGGCCGCTTTGCAACGCCCGCAGGCGTCACAACGGCTCCTGACAATGAGAAGCTTTTACGCACCGAGGCAACAGGAGGATTAATCGCGGTGGTTGGCGACGATAACGACGATTTTATCTTTATCGGCACCCGGCGTGATTTTGTCGCTCAGCGAGATGGCGTGCTGTTCTTCGGCATTAACGAAGGGAATCTGAACGACAATACCGGAACGTATGATGTCGTTATCGAGGCCGAGGCAGGCGGCTCCCCGCGTTGAAGCGACAACCCACGGTTTATTGCTGGGCATCAGAGCTTTCAGGTGATTTTCTTTAGATGGTGTGCTGTAAATCATCTTTTTAGTTTTTGCTAATTGCATACTGTTTGGACCGACATCGGCGATCCACAAAACTACACGAAGTAACACCAAATCTTGTTAGTGTCGGTTGGTGTTGATTCGTGGATCGGTTTTTTACGTTTGTTTGATCTTCGTCAGGATCACGGTTATGAAGTACTTTAAATCTTCCCGTCAGCTCTTCGCTGTCACGCTAGTCGCCGCTTTGCTCTTGGGAACATTTGCTGAGCTCGCGTTTACGCAGTCGCGCCGCCAGCCGCCTGCCGCCAATCAAAAGAAGAACAAGCGACCTGGTGAAACCGCCAAACCTGGTGAAAAGCAGGAAGAGCCGTTGCCGCCGGACTTAATCGGCAAACCGCAGGACGCCGACAAGGTGACGATCAGCACCCAAATCGTCAATGTCGATACGGTAGTCTACCACAAGAAAAGCGGACAGATTGTCACCGGGTTGAAGAAAGAGAACTTTGCGCTCTTCTCTGACGGGAACCCGCAAGTCATTACTAACTTCTCTACTCCTGAAGCCCCCATTACGGTGGTGATGGTTCTTGAGTACAGCAAGTGGTCGGAGTTGTTCGGCTACTACGGCAGCGGCGGCTTCGATCCTGGAACTTACGAGGTGCTGCGTCCTACCGCAATGTTCCTTTCGCAGTTTATTAAGCCCCCAAATGACTACGTTTCAGTGGTTGCCTACGACATGCGTCCCACTCCATTAACGGATTTCACCAATGACCCCAGACGAATCAATGAGGTCATCAACCTACTCCTGCGCAATTCGCCGGCGTTCCGAGAGAGCAATCTTTTCGATGCGTTGAAGTTCGTACTAATCGGCGGACGCGGTGACTCAGTTGTGTTGGAAGATTCCAAGACTGAAAAGTCAGACTATGCCGGGCTGGTCACGGTTCAGGGACGAAGGCGGGCGTTGATTCTGGTAGCCTCGGGAATCGACACGTTTAGCAAGATTAATTACGGCGACGCCCGCAAGATAACGCAGAACGCCGGCATCCCAATCTACATCATTGGTACCGGCAACCTCTTCAACAAGAGGTACGGTGATTCGTTGCCGGCAACCGATAGCCTTACAGGGATGCCCGGAAGGCTGACTCTGCTTCAGGCCGACAACACCCTCAAGACTTTCGCGAAAGAAACGGGTGGGGCTTATTTTCCGTACACCTTTGAAGGCGAGATTCCCGGAATCCTGAATTCGATTAACGGCCTGCTGCGCAGTCAGTATAGTTTGGCATTTAACCCGGGTGATGTTCGCGACGGCAAACAACACAAGATCAAAGTAAGTGTGGACGTGAACGGCGACGGCGTTTATGACGACAAGGAGTATGTTATTCAGGCCCGCTCGGTTTACAACGCACCCAAGGGATGAAGGGCTGAAAAGGGAGATGGGGAACGCAGGGACGGGGAGAATGGGAGACGTGGTGACGCGAGGACCTGGAGAAGGGGAGAAAGAGCAGACCTAAATCGTGCACGAAACCATTTGCCCATCCCAGGTTCGCCCCGCCGTTTCGTCGCCCCGTCCAACGTTCGTTCACTAGAGCTTCAATACTCCTTTCTCGACAATCGTTTTGCCGTCCAGATTGACGGTGCTGCCAGGCAGATAGTTAGTCATGCCGTAAGATATCTTATTGTCTCCGCCGGCCCAGGTATTGTTTCCAGTTCCCACAGTCACCATTCCCGCCTGAATCCAATTGCCAAGTTTGCCGGCGGAGGGAACGCTGAAGCTTGGGTTGATTCCGAGGTCGACGAAGGCAAAAAGTTCTTTCCCGTCTCCCGTTGCGTCATATTGCGCCTTGGATCCGGCAAATCCGGGTCCTGAGCCGGTCATCGACGTTAGTTTTCCCGCCACGAAGGTGAGCGTGAGATCGGTGATCTCCTTGCCCTGGTAAAAGTCTCGGCTGACGACAACCTTGCCCTCCGCGGTTCCCGGTATCGGGGCGCAATAGACCTCACCAGCGGGCAGATAGACAGAGACGGCTGGGCCACCTTTCTGCACATCTTCGGCCGAGATGATCCCATCACTAACAAAGAATGGCCGGCCTTCGATTCTTACCTTCAAATCCGTGCCGTTGGGGTTCGTAATGTGCACTTCCTTTCCTGCGGCCAGCGCTGATTTAACTCTCTCGCCGCTCGCCTGCAAGGCTGAATAGTCTGTGTTTACAGCGGACCAGAAGGCTTTGGCTAGTTCATCCTGCGACATCGCGTATCGCTTCGCCCGCCATTCCGTTGGGTATAGTCCATTACCTACCGAAACCTGACGCACGCTGCGCTTCAGATACAAATCGCCCACTGGCTCATTCGCTTTACCCAACGCGGCCAATCGCGCCGGTGAGACTCCCGAAAGGAAGTCTTCAGTTTCGTTGGCATCCACGCTGATTGCCACAGTAGCCATTGTGGCCAGTTTAAGATCGAGTTCCGGAGATTGAGAGTCGTATTTCTCCGGCACTGTCTCGTAGTACTTCTTGGCCATTCGGTCGCTACTGACCGTCAAGAGCGGATGCGCTCCCACTCGTCTTGCATCGGTGGTGAGGTTTTCGAGAAGTTCGAAGTCGCGCACGCCACCACTAATAAACACAATGTCGCCTTCTTTTATGCCGGCTACCTGCGTGACTAGCCGGTTTGAGAGGGCTTCCAGATCAGTGGCAGGCGCCTTCTTTGTCTCTTCCGGAGTTGGGGAGGTCCTTTTCTCAGCAACATTCGAAGGCGGCTCGGCCGGCTGACATGAAAGCAGCATCAAAGTGGCAATCAGACAGACAACTTTAAGCAAGATTCGACTCATGAACGGCTCCTTGGGCAGGCGTGTGAATTGAAAAGTTAGCAGGCCGCTTCTATCCCATTTGTTGGGACAAAGTCAACTGTTTGACCGCGCGACCTGCCTGCTGCCTTCTGCAGTCTGCCTACTGCTCTTTAACTTCCATGAAGCCGCAGACGAAACTCATCATTGAAAGCGTAGGTCTCGGTGCGCTTTCCGGAGAACACGCGCGATTCACGCAATAGCATTGGTAATCCACCAGTGGGTAGACACAAAGCATAGGCAGGACTGGAGAAAATTGCAGAGATTTGAGGATTAAGTCTCTCCGGCAATCCATAGCGGATTGCTTTCTGCGCCACGGGAGAGAACCCCAGGGTTCGACGGGGATTGATCAATTCAATTGTCCGTTCGAAAATGTTGAGACGCGTCAGCTGATCCCTGAGAGCGATGTCCCGATGCACCAGCATGTTGGCGACAGCTTCCTTTAAAGCGCCCCGATGATAATTTGCCCGGGCCAGAATAGGACTCTCCTCAACCTCTACCGGCCGGAAAACTCGCGGACGCGCATCCCACAAATCAGAATAGCGACTAATAAAACGGAGAACCGATTCGTAAAGCGTGAACAGATTGCCACTGAGTTTAACGCGTTCGACAACCGCAGCTTGTACCGAATCACCTGCGAATCGTGTCGCCGTGATCGCCGAGCGCGGCAGCAGTTCGCTAACCCTCTCGTCATGCCCGAACAGAAGCAGGCCGGCTGTGGTAGGCACAACCTCGATTCCGTTATTCGTCGCCAGCAGTAAATCGCGCTGAAGAACTTCCGCGGTGGGATAGCCCGAAGCGGTTTCTTCGTCAAAGGCGTCTCCGGTGAACTCCCGCAGGAAACTCCAGAGATGTGCCTCGTCAATGTCTTTGATCGCGGCGCCAATTACAGAAACGTTCTCATACCCCAACGGTCGCGCTTCGTCCAAAAGCGTCGAAAGCTCCTCGCGCGTAGCCTCGCGTTTCTCAGCACCGATGCGCAGGTAGAAACGCCCATCACGAGTGCGATAGGGGCGCCGCTTTCCCTCCACGTCGAGGGCGACAATGCGCCGGCCATTGTCAAAAGCAATGCGGTCGATAAGGGGGATGATTGGCGGGTGGATTTCTTCGCGGCAGATGCGCACCAGTTCTTGTTGAACGTCTTCGGCATCTTCGACGCCTTCCACGCGCATCTGATCGTTGACGCCAAAGACTATGACGCCGCCGCCCGTGTTTGCCAGTGCAACTATCCCCTGGGCAATCTTTTCCGGATTCGAAAGTTTTACTTTGAGTTCGAGGAAGGAATCTTCGCCGCCGCGCACCAGCCGGAGCAGTTCGACTCTCGAGGTCTGGGGCGCAGT
The DNA here is from genome assembly GCA_013817595.1 of Pyrinomonadaceae bacterium. Taxonomy (GTDB): domain Bacteria; phylum Acidobacteriota; class Blastocatellia; order Pyrinomonadales; family Pyrinomonadaceae; genus PSRF01. The sequence goes on from JACDCK010000070.1 coordinate 5,542, forward strand.
TGTGGAGAGGATGTACTCCTGGAAGGAGCGTTCGGTAGCGGGTTCGTGCCGCTGGTTGCTGCGAAATCTTCTGCGAGCCATTTGTGTATTGACGGGGCCGCTAACCTCTGCCCGCCCGGATGCCGCGTGCGACATCGCTGGAATAAGTTTAATAAGAGCCGGAACCCATGGACTAAAGGAACCTCTGATCAATTCGATCAGAGGTTCTTAAAGTCTGTGCCGCAAGGAATTCCGTAGCCTCCGCTTCTAAGCTACTGCTGTCATTCGTCTGTCGGTTCGCGGACGGCTTCGAGTATTTCCAGTTCGCGCCGCTGTAACGCTCGTCCTTGGAGATCGATTAAGAGCATGTAAGAGCAAAGCGCCAGTGTGGCGAACAAGGCCAGTGTAACATATTCGATCACCAGGCTCTGGGGGAAGTAACCAGCCGCGGTGGCCGCAAGCGGCGGTACCGCCAACAGAATAAGAAGAGGAATTATTAGCAGTCCGACCACGCCTGACACGTTCAGGCGTTTGCCAAACTTCATCCGTTTTGGAAAACGTATTGAGAGCCAGTTGCCGATAAGGGACATGGTCGCGGCAAACGTAATGAAGCAAAGGGCCACAAACACAAGGGCGCGAGGCGTGAGGTCGCGGAACACCAAATGATTGATAACCAGGAGCGCGGCTGAGAAGAGCAACGCAACGATGGTCAAGGCGATGTTCTTACCAACTAATATGGTACGGCGATCTACTGGGGACAGAATCAGCGACCGCATACCCCCCTCTTCGAAAGCAAACTGGTTGCATGAGAGCCCGGTGAGTATTAGAAACACATACAACACGCCGCCGCTAGCCATCAATCCTTCGCCATAGGCCAGGAAGTCGGCCGCGAATGATCTCGTACCCTGTGTGACCTCAGCGCTCAGACGGTTTGTATTCACAAGTCTGACCACAATCAGTATTAAGGGCATTAACACCATCATACGGAGCTGCGCGTTACGCATTACATAACGCAACTCCTTTTCGACCACCGCTGAGAGCTGCGGCGATACTAAAGGAAGTTTCCACCCTGTGTAGAGCTCCGTTTTTGCTAGTCTTGCTGCGGAAGCAGTTCGACGCTTCCCTCCTCCCCCGAGAACTGCGCGTTTGGCGATCCAATAGGTAGCCGCAATGAGAAGTAGGGTGTAGCCCGTGAGCGTAGCTAGTGCCAGCAGGTAGTCTCCCGTAGCGCCTTCGCGTAAACCGCTAGTTAGAGCCACTGCGGCAGCGCCTGGGGGTGTCCAACGTAGACCCTTGAATGATTCGGCGTGCCTGAGCAACGCGGGCGCAAGCTGTCCAACCAACGCGCCGCCAAGTCCGGCCACGACCCCAATCAACGCCAAGAGAGTTTCGCCGCGCGTGCGCCTTCGGCGAATGAGTGAGCCAAGCGAGATAGACAGCCACTTCGAGAGCGCCATTCCGAAGACTGCCGCGGGTATTGTCGCCATCAACGCGAGGCCAAGCATTCCGCTTCCCAGACCTGCGCCTAGGCCCATTGCAGTGATCGCTGGAATGGCAAAGATGGACTGAAGGTTTGTCACCTCACTGACGAAGTCTATGGCAAAAAGTTTGCGCAGGCTAATTGGGTACATTAGCAGACGTCCCGGCTCAAACTGTCTGTTGCTGCCGATGCTGAGCGGCAAGGTCGCCCACATCAGGTAGCAGAGCGCGAAGATGGAGAAGAAAACGAACTCAGCCGACGGAAGTCCGCCAGCCCTTGTCCTATTTGGAGTGGCGTGAACCATTATCGCGGGCGACGTCAGAGCGAAAGCTGTTAAACCCAACCCCAACGCCACGACTACCGCAAAAGCCAGCGCGGCCAACATTCCTAGAATTGACGCTACGCGGTTGGCGACAGCCTTGGACGACCTCAGTGAATTCCGAAACAACTTCCACTTCAGCCAGAATAATGTGGTTAGTTGAGACAAGGTGAATCAATACGTGGTCTTCGTTCTTTGTAGTTTGAACTTTGTTCTTCGCTCCGACTTTCACAAGTATAGAATGGAGGGGAGCTGGATCAGCAATACTATCGGAGGTTCGAGGGTTCGATAAAAAGTGCTAAGTATACTAAGTCCAAAGACAAACAAATTACCACAAATTACCTATGCTCGAACCCAAAGCCAGCACCCATAGCTACGTCAGTCTGGGTTCCAACCTGGGCGACCGGGCCGGTAATCTGCTGCTGGGAATTCGCGGAATGTTCGATGCGGGCATGGGCATTAGTAGACTATCAAACATCTATGAAACTGAACCTGTTGAGACACTCCCCCAGCCGGCGTTTCTCAACATGGTTGCCGAACTCTCTTCCAACGCGCTTCCGCCACCTGAACAGATGATGGCCAGTTTGCTCCGAGTGGAGTATGCGCTTGGCCGCACGCGCGAAACTGCGATGGCCCCGCGAACAATTGATCTGGATTTTCTTCTTTATAGAGCTGAGACGCGGAACACCGAGTTTCTCACTCTTCCCCATCCCCGCTTTCACCTTCGGAGGTTCGTGCTAACGCCGTTGGCAGAGCTTGCACCTCGCCTGGTTCATCCGACACTCAATCTAACAGTCACAGACCTACTGCAAAATCTCGAAGACAGATCAGAAGTGAAGCGCTGGCGTCCTTGACGGAGGAAGACGGGGAGACGTGGGGACGCGGAGACACAGAGTTCTCTGCGCGGCTCTTCCGCACCGGAATGGTTATGGCTTTCCGCCCGCATCATGATTAGTCTTCGAGGCTACGCCTCACAGGGAGGCAACAGCCTCAAGTTCCTTTGCCCTCTGCGGAAAGGCAAAGCCTCGCCGCAAGGGAGGCGGCTGAGCCGCATGTTTGAAGTTTTCCCTTCACCTCGTCGCCGCCTCTCCCAGTCTCTAAATCTCCGCGTCCCCGTGTCTCCCCGTCTCCCGCTTTTCCCAGTTTCCCGTTATAATGCCCACACTTGATAACACGCCTTGAACATCTCCGAATTTGCCGGCCTACCGGTAATTTAGTTGGTCACGGGCCCGAGTGGCCGGAGAGCTGAAACAATGCCGTATCTCAAACCTGAGCGTCCGGAAAAAGTTAGTGCGCCTTCGTTGCGAGCCAGCAAGAAACGCGGCGAGCGCCTGGTATGTTTGACAGCTTACGACTACCCAACGGCCCGTATCCTCGACGAAGCCGGCATAGACATTGTCCTGGTGGGCGATAGTCTGGGTAACGTCGTGCTGGGTTATGGGAACACCGTCCCCGTCACACTCGATGAAATAATGATTCACTTGAAGGCCGTGCGTCGGGCGGTGCAGCGGGCGCTGCTGGTGGCCGATATGCCTTACGGATCGTTTCATACCGGCGCCGACGATACCGTCAAAAACGCCCTGCGCCTGGTGAAAGAAGGTGGGGCCGAAGCGGTCAAGCTCGAAGGCGGGCGGAAGCGTCTTCCGTTGATCAAACGTCTCGTCGACGAAGAGATCGCGGTGATGGGTCACATCGGGTTAACGCCGCAGTCGATCAACAAGCTGGGAGCCTACCGCGTACAAGGCAAAACCGCCGAGGCGGCGCGGGAACTGCTCGACGACGCCTTGGCCCTTGAAGAAGCCGGGGCTTTCGCGATTGTGTTAGAGGTTGTGCCGCGCGAAATTGCCAAGCTCATCACCGAGAGTGTCAGCATTCCTACTATCGGTATCGGGGCCGGGGTTCACTGCGACATTCAGGTGCTGGTCCTCCATGACATGCTGGGACTGTCATTTGGAAAACTCGCGCGCTTCGTCAGGCCTTACGCAAATCTGAATGAGACCATCACAGACGCCGTAAGCCGGTATGCCGACGACGTTCGAAACGGCAGCTATCCATCAGCGGCAGAGTCCTATTCGCTGCCGGCAGAAGCAGCCGAAGAAATGAATCTACCCACGCCCGTGAAAGACTCAAAAATCAAGAAGTCCTGAGTTCCCCCAAAAACTATGGAGATTATCAATCGTCGTCAGCGCATGAGTTCCGTCGCGCGCAAAATCCGCCGCGAGCAGGATCGGACCATCGGGCTTGTGCCCACGATGGGCGCGCTTCATGAAGGCCATCTGAGCCTGGTGCGAGAAGCACGCAGGATGTGTGATCTGGTCGTCGTTTCCGTCTTTGTAAACCCTGCCCAATTTGCACCAGGCGAAGACTTCGAACACTATCCGCGAGACCTGACAAAAGATACCGCCCTGCTGACGGACTATAACGTTGATTTTATCTTTGCACCCCCGATTGAAGAGATCTATCCCAAGGGCTTTTCTACCTACGTGAATGTCGAGGGGCTGTCTGAGCAGTTAGAGGGGACTGCGCGTCCGGGTCATTTTCGCGGCGTTGCCACCGTCGTTACAATCCTTCTCAATGTGGTGCGTCCTGATTTTGCTTTCTTTGGCCAGAAGGACGGACAGCAGGCGATCATTATCCGGCGACTCGTTCGAGATCTGGCTTTTGATTCGGAAATCATCGTACTGCCGACCGTGCGCGAGGACTTCGGATTGGCCATGTCTTCTCGCAATCTCTACTTGAAACCCGAAGAACAGCAAGCGGCTGCGGTCATCCATCGGGCTCTGGCAAAAGCGAAAGAGACTTACAAGGCGGGCGAACGAAATGGCACTAAACTTACGGAACTTGTAAAAACCATGATTGAAGCCGAGCCCCGAGTGCGTTTGGATTACGTGAGCATCACGGATGGAGAAACGTTGGAAAAGCTCGACAAACTGGACGAACGGTCAACTCTGATTGCCGTGGCCGCTTACGTCGGCAAGACAAGGTTGATAGATAACACGACGCTCAATGCCACCAAGAAAAAGAATGGTGCCACTGCAAAAGCTTAAGATCACCGCTTTTGAGTTTCGTGATTTTTCGTGTTAGTTCGTGGATCGCCCTCCGTCGGCAAAGACTCGATCCACGAAATCACACGAAGCCGCACTAATCAAGAACCTGTAGAGTAGTTGTGAGACCGATGTCTGAGGCAACAAAACAGAAAGTACACATCAGGTTCACGCTGAACGGCGAACCAACTGAAGTTGCGTTTGCTCCGCATAAGACGCTGCTGGAGGTACTGCGCGAAGATCTGAATCTGACGGGCACAAAGCACGGTTGTGAACTGGGCGAGTGTGGTACGTGCACGGTTCTGGTTGACGATCGCGCCATCCTGTCTTGTCTGATGCTGGGGCTCGATGCCGAAGAACGCGACGTTAAGAGCATTGAAGGTATGGCCGAGGGCGCTGAGCTTCATCCTTTGCAGCAGACATTCGCCGATTTGGGAGCGGCGCAATGCGGTTACTGCTCGCCTGGATTCCTTCTCGTCGCTGAGGAACTTCTCAAAAAGAACCCCAGCCCCACTCGCGAGGTAATCAAGGAAGCTCTGTCGGGGAATATCTGCCGCTGTACCGGCTACATAAAGATTTACGAAGCCGTGGAACTGGCGGCAGCGCGTATGCGTGGCGAAGAGGTGGAACTGCCGAAAGAATCTGTTTACGGTTGGAGTTGAGGTAGTTGAGAGTACGGTTTGAGTTAAGGTGATCAGAATCTGTCTCTCGTGCTGAATAAATTCCCAAGCTGCAATTTATTCAGCATGAGAAACAAACCAAAAGATTGAATGGCTAACAATCGGAAAAAAGAAGATCCCCTAAAGGTAGTAGGCAAACCATTCCGCAAAGTCGATGCTCGGGCAAAGTGCACGGGTCAGACAAAGTTTGCCGACGACATCGTGCTGCCCAGGGTGATCTACGCGAAGATCCTGCGCAGCCATCACCCCCATGCGCTGATAAAACGAGTCGATGCCTCCAAGGCGCTCGCGACCCTGGGCGTTTTTGCAGTTATCACGGGCCAGGACTTGCCTATTTCCTATGGAATCCTTCCGGTCAGCCAGGATGAACATGCACTCTGTATCGACAAGGTCCGTTTTATTGGCGACCCCGTCGCAGCCGTGGTGGCGATCGACGAAGACACCGCCTTCGACGCAATGAATC